>JAGRAX010000019.1 GCA_020434365.1 Bdellovibrionales bacterium | reverse complement strand
GGCGATTCAATTCTTCACGATGCTGTGTATGGAGGAAATATGGATATTTTGGAGTTATTGCTTGATAAAAAGGTCGATTTGAATGGTAAAAATAAAAAAGGTGAATCTCCATTGGATATAGCCATTAGAGTTCGAAGACAGAATGTAGAAATGCTTCTTCGGTCTTTCGGTGCCAAAGCCTTTTTACATGATTGAAATGAAAAATACTGCAATAGGTGTTATTAGAATGAAGTATGGTTATGTGTAAACAAAAAAGAAAATTTTTATATTTCATCCCGTTTTTAGTACTCCAAACCCTACTCTTGGTTTCATGTGGAGGAAAATCTAAGAGCTCAAACAAAGATCCATTTGTGAGCGTCTGGAAAACGGATGCAGACAATCAATCTATTACGTTGCCTCTGCGTAGTGGATACAATTATGATTTTACTGTGGATTGGGGTGATGAATCAGTTATCGATCATATTACAAGTTCTTCAGACCCTTTGGCTACGCATACATATGAAAAAGAAGGAACCTATGAAGTCACCATCAAGGGTTTACTCGAAAGTTGGTATTTTAATAATACTGGTGACAAAGATTATATCATTGAAGTTAAAAACTTGGGTGATGTAGGTTGGGTAAATTTGGAACAAGCCTTTAATGGTTGCGAGCAGTTGACTTCGTTCGCAGGGGGAAATACATCTGAAGTAACAAATATGAAGGGGATGTTCGGCGCAGCAATTTCTCTTTCTTCTCTTGATGTATCGAGTTTTGATACCTCCAAAGTAACAGACATGAGTGGAATGTTTTCATTTTTGTGGGGTCTATCGGCTGTAGATGTAACAAACTTTGATACCTCCATGGTTACAGATATGGCGTATATGTTCTATAGCATTCCATCATTGTCGAGCCTCAATGTGTCGAATTTTGATACCTCTAAGGTGACAAATATGAGCAACATGTTTTCAAGTATGTTTTCTCTTCTTATGCTCAATCTTTCAAACTTTGATACCTCTATGGTTACAGATATGACCGGTATGTTCTCTCAAGATACGGGCTTGGTCTCACTCAATCTAAATGGATGGGATGTTACAAATGTAACACAAAATAATAATGTATTTTCCAGCATTGGATCGAGTGTTATGGGTGGAACCACTCTATATTGCGATCAGTCCGGTGGAAGTCTGTTTGGTTTATCATGCAATTAAGAGTGACTCAGCATCTTAAAAAGGCATTGACGTGCCGGAGTTTTGCATGTTAAAACTCGCATTGCGTCTTTAAAACGTGGTTCAAAACAGGTTTGGGCCTGTGTCAAATTAAGAAAGGTTGTAGTTGTCATGTGTAAAACCATTCAACATCGAGCATTATTTATGTTTTTGGGCTTTTTTTGCCTGATTTCGGCATCTTCGTGCGGCAAGGTAAAAAAGAATACGGGAGGCAATGAAGTAAGTCAGGCCTTTGTCAGTGTTTGGAGAACTGATGTCGAGAACCAAACCATCACGTTGCCTTTGCGTAGTGGATATAACTATGACTTCACTGTAGATTGGGGTGATGGCTCATCTATTGATCACGTTACAAGCTCCTCAGATCCCTTGGCGATGCACATGTATGAGGAAAAAGGTACCTATGAGGTAACGATAGAAGGTTTGGTTGAAAGTTGGTATTTTAATAATACTGGTGACAAAGAATATATCATCGAAGTTAAAAACTTGGGTGATGTGGGTTGGAAAAATTTAGAGAGCGCTTTCCATGGTTGTGGACAACTGAGTTCCTTCGCTGGGGGAAACACGTCCGAGGTTACCAGTATGCGTCGTATGTTTTATAGCGCAACTTTTTTGGTGTCACTCGATGTATCAAGTTTTGATACATCTAAAGTTACGGATATGAGCGGAATGTTTTTTGGGACGTACAATGTCACTTCGCTTGATGTATCGAAGTTTGACACTTCAAAAGTTATAGATATGCACAATATGTTTGCGTATGTGGCATCACAATCTCTTGACGTATCAAGCTTTAATACGTCAATGGTTGAAAATATGTCAGCAATGTTTTATGCGATGAGTTCTTTGTTGTCATTAGATCTGACAAACTTTGATACCTCCAAAGTTACCGACATGTCTCATATGTTTTCTCAAATGGTGTCGATATCAATGCTTGACTTATCAACCTTTGATACTTCTCAGGTGGTGGATATGAGAAACATGTTTGCGCTCGATGAAAATCTTTCTATGCTTAATCTTAACAACTGGGATATTTCAAATGTTAGCTACAGCAATGCTATATTTTTAAATACGGGAGCAAATGTGAGCGGCGGATTGAGTTTGTCTTGCACTCAGATGTCAGGCAGCCTTTTTGGCAAGACTTGTATCTAAGTTTTTTGTGTTTTATTTTCGATCTTACTTTATCTAGATCTTAGCTTGGGATGATGTGTTTTTGCATACGAAGTAAGTGCGAGCTTTTTTATTGTAGAGAAAGTAGCATACGACCAAAAAATTAAAAATATTAGAAACAACAGCAAGTTTCATCATTCCGCTGTTTGTTACATAGCTATAGAGAATCATCAACAGGGAACTCACTACATACAATGGCCTGGCCCAGTTGGAAGCTTTGAAAATTCCGATTCCACAAATTAAAGATGCGACAGAGCCAATCGCACTTATGCTACGATTTTCATCAGACAGCTCGATGCCAAAACCGGACATCTGTTGAAACAGTGAGAGATCTGCAATAAAAATCCATGCAAAACTGATAAAGCTTCCCAGAATCATAAAAATCGCGATGATGCTCAGTGACAGGGGTCGGGAATTTTTTTTCTCTGGCATTCTGTGAATCATACGCCTGAGAGTAGCTTCTTACAATATTTGATTGTATCGGTTGGTTTTTGTTAAAGGAAAATGCTCAAAAAAGTTCCAATACTTTTTCTGGAGGTCTTCCGATGATGGCTTTTTGACTGTGAACCACAATAGGTCTTTCGATTAAGATTGGATGGTTTGCCATGTTTCTAAGAATTTCTTCCTCACTATCCATCGAGAGAGAAAGTTCTTTGATGATGCTTTCTTTTTTTCTTACAAACTCAGAGGGTTTGAGAGATAGTTTTTTGGAGAGTGATTTGAGGTCTTGTATTGAAGGGGGATTCTTTAGATATTCAATGACTTTTATATCTAAGTTTTTCTCTTCCAGTAGAGCCAAAGTCTGACGACTCTTAGAGCATCTTGGGTTGTGATAAATGCTTACCTTCATAGTTTTTTTTCTTGTTTTGGATTCGTTTTGAATTGTTAACAAATTAGTTAGCTTCAAAAAAAATGTCAAAATTGATGTCTGGAAATTTTCCTTCAATTGAGTTAGCGATAGTAGAATGACAATGAGGGGAATCTATTTGCAGGTGTTGATTGTAGGCCTTCTGGCTACGTCTATAGGAATAGTTCCATGTTGTAGTCAGGCTTTGGAGCTTGTCTGGTCAAAGCCTAGCGTTCTCAAGGACAATCAATCTATTTCTGCCATGGGCGCTTTTTCTAAGGAAAATCAGAGTTATGTCCTTTTTGCGAGCCAAAAAAAAGATCAGGCCAACTTGGATTTTGTTTTGTATTCAGTAGATGCTGAGAAAAAAACTGAAAATTTTTTAAAAAATTTTACTGTCCAATATGGAAACTCGGAGATCGTGAGTATGGCCGTAGATCCCAAACGACTTACGGTGTTTTTGCTGAGTAAAAAGGCAAGTGGCATTGATTTTTTTTCTATTGAAGAATCTGAGAATGTACATCCGTATGCGATCGATCGTCTGTCTCTTTGGCCCTTGTTTTCAAATGGCCATGGCGCGTTGGCCTTTGGTCTGATTGATTCGGATTTGGGAATCGTGGCTGCATACCAAGGTCCGGTAGGGCTCTCACATATGTATGAAATTGATGCTGAGAACATTAAGGACATCAACTCTCCCATTCTATGGGCCAATAAAAAGAAAGACATTTTGGGACTAGAGTATTTTTATATTGGGTCTCAGTGGTTTCTTTTGGAGGTTGAGAAAGTCTCTGCAAAACAAAGGGTGTTTCATCTCTATAAAATGAAAAATGACTCTGACGGCTGTCGAACGCGTACACTTTTGGCTTCCATTCAAGCTCCCAAAGACATCGCAATTCAAGATATTGCATGGATTCCAGAAAGCAATTTGTTTTATGCACACGATGACAATCAAAAGTTTTACCAGGTCCAACTCAGAGGTCTTCAGAACGTTACTTTTTGTGGAGAGGAAGGGCTTTGTGATGGCACAGTTTTGAATTATGCGTGGCCTACATCTCCCAGTGAGAGAATGATTCAACAGAGGAAGTTTTTGTCGTCAGAGGAGCCTGGAATCTATGTTTTGAAAACGCAAGCACTGGGTCAAGCAGATCAATACGAAAAAGTTTTTGTAAGCCCTTGAGAGTTTGTCGTACAAGCTACGGCCAAAAATTACCTACGCAATAGTTCCTGCTCAAGCAGTTTGATGTTTCGAAGGTTGCATTTCCAGTACATATCCAAGATATCTCCAAGAACTGGAGTCACACCTATGAGAAAATCTATGAGAATATTGAGCAGCATTTTTTGAAATATTGTTTTTGAAATTCCTAATTTTTTTGATTCCATGACAATATAGAGAGAAGCTGCAAGAGAGAGAAAATCTCCAGCAAGGGGCATCAAGCCGATGAGACTGTCCCATCCAAAAGCAATTTTTGTATAAGTTAGGAATTTTGTATTTCCCATCGAGCGCGACAGCGATATATTGTAGTTTTGTGAACTTTTGTTTCTTGGCTGGATCAAGCATTTTTTAATAGGTAGGTGTTTTTGCCTGCTCCATCAAACGAAGCTGGTGCTCGAGATCATAAACTTGTTGTTGCCAGTAGTTGGGTTCTGAGAAATGCGGAAAAGCTCTTTGAAAGGAAGGATCTTCCCAGCGTTTGCTAATCCATGCTGAAAAATGAATGTATCGAAGCGCACGTAAGGCTTCGATAGCTTGGAGCTCTTTGTAATCAAAGTCTCTCATGCTCTGATAGCTTTCGATCATAATGGCTCGGTCAGATAGAGCTTGCTCATCTTGACCGGGAATGATGAGCCAAAGATCTTGAACACTGGGGCCTGTAATCATATCGTCAAAATCGATAAAAAAATAACCCTCTGATTCTCTATATAATAGATTGCCCCAGTGACAATCCCCATGGATTCTGTACATATGTAAATTGTCGACCTGCTGAGCTGCGACCTTGCACACGCTTTCCACAACCCTTTGATAAGGTGATTCAAGGTGAGCGGGGATAGATTTCTGAGAGAGTAAGGTTTGAAGGTTGCTCATACCAAAGCTTTGACTCGTGAGCTGCAATCGGTGGGGAGTTTTTTTGCTGGCCCCAATGTTGTGCATTCGAGCGATGAGACGCCCCAAAATTTGAAGTTCCTCGATGCCCATGTCCTGGGGAGATCTTCCTCCTTTACGCGGAAAGACGCAAAAATGAATAGAAGGTTCAGGCAGCGTAAAAAGAGATTTTCCTTCGATTTTAAGTGGAGCGATGGCTGGGATGTCTCCTTCTTCTAGATCAAAAAGAAATTCGTGTTCTTCCGTAATTTGCTGAAAGCTCCAGCGCCCTGGGCGATAAAATTTTGCCACCAAAAAAGAGCAAACATCGCCTTCTTCGATTTCAACCTCGAAAACCCTATTTTCCATGCTGTTGAGGGCCATGCAGCGTCCCGTGGTTTGAAATCCCAAGCTTTCAACGGCATCAAGAATGGTTTCGGGACGAAGAGAAAAGAAAAACTGGGTTTCTTGATCTCCCCACAGGCTTTGGCTCATGGGCAGAGATCTATCGGTCCCTGAAATCTGATGCAAGGAAAACCGTGGAATTGATTCCCGAATCTCTTCCACGGATATAGGCTCTCTTTTGCTTTACAAAGGCGCTTAGCCTAGATATAGGCCCAAAAACCCTTTTTCTTATGGATTTCGGGACAACATATTTAAGGAAACATTCATGGAGTCATATATTATGTATCTAATCCCTGTATTTGGTTTGATTGCTTTGCTTGTGATGGCCGTAAAGTCTGCTTGGGTCAACAAACAAGAATGCGGTGAGGAAAAAATGGTTGAACTGGCTTCTCATATTGCAGCCGGGGCCATGGCTTTTCTCAAAGCCGAGTGGAAAGTTTTGGGTTATTTCTCTGTCATTGCAGCCCTGCTACTAGGCTGGTCTGGAACCTTGGTACCTGGTTCTGACTGGTTGATTTCTATATCTTTTCTCATTGGGGCCGTATTTTCTGCAGTAGCAGGATATTTTGGAATGAAAATCGCGACCAAGGCCAATGTGCGAACCACACATGCTGCTCGAACCAGTTTGGTTCAGGCCTTGAAAGTGTCTTTTACCGGAGGAGCAGTCATGGGACTCGGTGTGGCAGGTCTTGCTGTATTGGGATTGGGTTCTTTGTTCATTGTATTTTATCATCTATTTGTTCTGTCTGCGGGCGCTACGGTTCAGTCGATTGAAATGGAAAAAGCCATTGAAGTCCTGGCAGGTTTTTCTTTGGGAGCAGAGTCGATTGCTCTTTTTGCTCGAGTTGGAGGTGGAATCTATACCAAAGCCGCCGATGTTGGAGCGGACTTGGTGGGGAAGGTAGAGGCCGGAATTCCAGAGGACGATATCCGAAACCCTGCAACCATTGCGGACAATGTGGGAGACAATGTGGGTGATGTGGCTGGTATGGGCGCGGATCTTTTTGGATCTTATGTCGCAACGATTCTAGCGACGATGGTGCTTGGACGTGAAATCGCGGTCGTGGATAAGTTTGATGGACTGTCTCCAATTCTCCTTCCGATGTTGATAGCGGGATTTGGAATTTTGTTTTCAATTGTAGGGTTTATGTTGGTTCGAATCTCGAGTGAAGATGGAGATGTACAGGCTGCCCTCAACCGTGGAAACTGGGCGTCGGTATTTTTAACTGTCATCGCTTCCTATTTTCTCGTTGAATTTATGCTTCCTGCCCAGCTAGAGCTTCGAGGCTATGCATTTACGTCTTTGGATGTATTTTGGGCCATATTGGTGGGTTCGATTGTGGGCGCTCTGATGAGCATGATCACCGAGCATTATACCTCCATGGGCAAGCGTCCGGTATCTTCGATTATATTGCAGTCGGATACGGGCCACGCAACAAACATCATAGGCGGTCTTTCGATTGGAATGGAATCTACCGTGCTTCCGATTTTGGTTTTGGCTGCGGGGATTTACCTTTCACATTACTTTGCAGGTTTATATGGAGTTGCGATTGCCGCGTCTGGAATGATGGCAACCACAGCCATGCAGCTTGCCATTGATGCCTTTGGTCCCATTGCTGACAATGCTGGCGGGATTGCCGAGATGAGCGGACTTCCCAATGATGTACGGGGCAGAACAGATATCTTGGATGCGGTGGGAAATACAACTGCTGCAACTGGGAAGGGCTTTGCAATAGCTTCTGCGGCTCTTACGGCCTTGGCGCTTTTTGCAGCTTTTGTTGGACTTGCAGGGATTGATTCCATTGATATCTACAAAGCCGATGTTTTATCCGGACTTTTTGTAGGTGCAATGATTCCCTTTATTTTTTCTTCTTTGGCGATTGCTGCTGTGGGAAGAGCTGCAATGGCCATGGTGAAAGAAGTCCGTCGTCAGTTTAAAGAAATTCCTGGCATTATGGATTATAAAGCGCAGCCAGAATATGACCGCTGCGTGGCCATTTCAACACAGGCGAGTATTCGTGAGATGATCCTGCCAGGAGCGATTGCGCTGCTGGTTCCCGTTTTTGTCGGCTTTGCCTTTGGTCCAGAGGTTTTGGGTGGGCTCCTGGCAGGAGTAACGGTTTCGGGTGTTTTGATGGGCATGTTTCAAAACAATGCAGGAGGAGCCTGGGACAACGCCAAAAAATCTTTTGAAAAAGGCGTCGAGATCAATGGAAAAATGGAATACAAAGGAAGTGACGCGCACAAGGCTTCTGTAACAGGAGATACAGTAGGCGATCCATTCAAAGACACATCGGGACCCTCGATGAATATTTTGATCAAGCTGACATCGATTGTGTCACTTGTGATTGCTCCGCATATTTCTGTAAAACCTCATGTGGAGAGCTTTCATGATCAAAAGCCAGAAATTAGGCAGGAGATTGTGAGCGACCTTTCGCAAAGCGTGTCTTCGTCCCATTTTGTAGTGGAAGCAAAGTCGGATACAGTACAAAATAACTAAAGGTTTTTAGGATAGGGCTATATTCCGGAATCTTGAAGGGCTAAGAGCTGTTGTATCTTAGGGCTCAGTGAGCTCTCTTCATAGCGTTTATCTAATTTCCGATTGTATCGTTTGGCTGAAAACGGAGCATCACTCACACCAATAAAATAACTCAGTCCATAGATCAATGCGCCGGTAAGGATCGCTTGACTGTTATATTGATAGAGTCCAACACCCATGACGCCGGCCCCGATGGCTGCGGCTCCCGTGAGCGTAGCTGCAACTTGATAGTCTTCCGTATACCAGTGTCCTGCTCCTGGAGCGACCAAACCTACCAGTGAACCCAAAAGGAGAGCTTTTTGGTCGTCTTTGTAAGGACGCTTTTCAGGAATGATGTATTCGGGTTTTTTCTGCGGACTTGCGATGCGTGTGGGAGATTCTATCGTTTCTGATTTTTGTATGTTGGATAGGGGCTGTTTGTTACGGTCTTTTTTTTTTGGAGGAGTTTGTAGAGCTTTTTCAGACCTGAGCTTTCTCAGGCGGACTTCCACCTCTGGCAGATAGATGCTGGTGGGATTGTCTTGCATGAATTGGTTCCAAAGGAGGATGCGGTCAGATGTGCTTAGGTTCTTTCGATCCGCAAATCCAATGGCTTTTTGATAGATGAGCGTATCTGTCTCTTCTTTTTTTCTGCTGGGATCAGTTAAGGACAATACTTGATCCAGTTTTTCGATGTTGTTGCGAATTTCGGCTCCAAACTGATGCTTGGGATGATTGGCCAAGAAGTTCTGCCAGATTTCAATTTGTTCTTCAAAAGGCTTGTTTTTGTTGGATTCGAGCATGTCGAAATACTGTTTTGCGTCTCGCAAGCGAGCTTTTTCTTCCTGTGAGTACTCTATGCTTGTCTTTTCTTCTTCATCGATCCCATAGGCGGTGTAGATAAGAAGAAGGCATAGGGCCAGTGTCAGAGAAAACTTCATTTCCAGGGTCATTATATCATGCTTTGGTCTGGTGGCGCTCATTTCAACAAACTTCTTCTCTCTTAACTTAAGTCCGGGTAGACTCGGGGCCTAGCTTATATTCATTACAAAAAAAGGGAGAAAAAAATGAGTTTTTCATCAAAGCTTAAAGAAAGCATCAAAGATTTTCATCTATTGGATCACCCGTTTTATCAGGCATGGAATCGTGGTGAATTGTCGAAGGAGACCTTGGAGTATTATGCTTCTCAATACTATCACCATGTGGAGGCTTTCCCTCGGTATATCAGCGCAACACATTCTCTATGCAAAGATTCCAAAGCTAGAAAACTCTTGCTCGAAAACCTCATGGATGAGGAGGGAGTCAACTCTCGTCCGCATCCCGAGTTGTGGATGGAGTTTTCAAGGGCTTTGGGCTGTGATGAAACGCAGGTCCAAAACAGCTCTCAAAAGGAAATTCAAGACGTGATTTCAACCTTTATGGGTCAAAGTAGAAGCTCCTATGAGAGAGGCTTGGCGGCTTTATACGCCTATGAGTATCAAGTTCCTGAGGTGGCTGAGACCAAAATTGAAGGATTACAAAAGCATTTTGGAGTTACCAGTGAAAAAGGTTTGTCCTTCTTTAAAGTACACCAGAGAGCCGATGTATATCATCGTGAAGCTTGTGAGCAGATTTTAGATCAAATGGATCCTGACAAACAGCAAGAAGCCCTCGAAGCTGCTCAGGTCGCTGCCAAGTCTCTATGGAATTTTTTAACTCAAGTATATGAGAGAGAGACGCAGCTTCACTAGAACACCATTTTTTAATGATGTTGAAAAAGGCCTGACTTTTTATAAAAGTCAGGCCTTTTTTGTGGAGATTTTCTGGTAGGGAGTCGGATGGAGACCCCTTGATTTTGCTCGGCGCGTAATATAAAACCTCAGCTGTCGTGTGGGGAAGTTGTCGACATTTACCTTGTCTTAGAATGGCTTTTGGAAAGCGTTTTTTTGCGCTTTTGACGAGCGCATTCATTTTTTTCCTATCTACAGTTCCTGCAGCTCAGGCAAGGGTAGAGAAGCCAGTACCATTGCTTCTTTCAGATCAGATGGAAGAAGCCCTGTCGATAGATATAGAAAAAGAGCAGCAAATACGAATCTTAAGTGGAATCATGACACTTGAAGCCTTGATCATCATGCTCGAAGCCTTTTATCGTTTTGTAGATTTTCAATTTTATTTGGCTCCTCAAACATACAAAATTCCTATGATTCCGGTAGGTGCAGATTTTTTGGATGAGGAAATCATAGAGAAGGTACAAAGCCTGGTCGGCAAAAAAAATTTCTCATTGATTGAAGAGAAATGGAACCAAGTTTCGCAGTCCAATTTTTCTCAAAGCAATATAAATTTTAAAACCTTGCTTCACGGCAATGTGAAAAGTAAGGGAGTGGTATTCAAACTTGAAGCCTATCGTAAAAATATTGAGGATATTGTGAGCTCCTATTCTCAAGCGATACAGAAATCAGGAGAGCTCTTACCCTTGGATCAAATTGTTGTGGGTAAGGGTAAAAAATATACGCTTTTACACGCGATCGAAAAAACAAGGGATGGAGTTTTTACGGCGATATTGGGAGATCGCTTACCGTCGATACAAGCTCAACTGGCTCTACTCGGACCTCAATATTATGACATTCTTTCGATGATCATGAGTGTTGAACTCATTAGCCGTGATCAGCAAGATCTTTCCTTATTGAATGAGTTAACAAAAAGCCTTTCTCAAAGGTTAATTTTTTTGAGTTCTCATGAAACTTCTCCGCTTTATGATAGAGAAACCATACAGTTCTCTCTTTCGGGAAATCTTTTTGTTGCCAGTCATGAAATTAAAAATCTTGGAAAATCGCTGCAGAAATCACTGGAATTTCATGATGATTGCACAATCGAAGAGATATCTCAGAATATACATCAAACTCTTTCTGCATTTGACCTATGGAAAAAGTACTTTTTAGATGAATCAATATTTCCTGCAATCCATCAAAAAGCAAATCAAGATCCTGTCTCAGATCAAATTGACCTAGAGAAGAGTCGTACATATGCGGACGCACAGATTCAAAAGCTACAAAAATGGTGGAAAGAAAAAAATCAGAAATACCATACTCTGAAATCTGAAAAAATCGCTCAAGAAAAACTCAATCAATGGCTTGAACTTATTAAGAAAGAAGATCAAAATCATCTCAAAAATATTTCAAATCCAAAAGTTTTAAAGATCTATTCAAAGGCATTTTCAGATCTTTCTGAAATTCTATCTGATAAGGCCAAGTCGTATTCAAAAACCTACGTCGATATTCAAGGGAAAGTAGACTCGATTCGAAATCGAGTAGATCAAGAATATCTTATTCCGGTTGAAATTGATGATCTTGTGGAAAAAAATATGATGGAACTCTCTCTGTCTTTATCTAAGAAAACCGAAGCGATAGAAAAAAAAATCGAGATCCTTCATCAAAATGTTCTTACAGACCTACAAAGTGTAGACGAAGTAGATATCGTAGATTTCAAGCAGCCGAAGATCGAAGAATTTCCACATCTCCATAAGATTCTATCATCAGAAGAAAGCATAGAGCTAAAAATTTTAGATTTCTATTCTAAGCAAGACACTCAATTGTCTCGAATGATGCTGGGTTTTAGTCCTTCTCTAAAAATAAGCTCTGCGTCTATGGTTGATGTTTCAGCTCAGCCTCTTCAAAAACCCGTAGAAGAACTCTTGCATTATCACGAATCCATTTCTAACTTTAAAGCCAATCTTTCAATGCATGTCAATCAAGTACTAAGCAACCAAAGAAAAATTCAGGAAGAAAATTTGCTGCGATTGGAATGGAATAAATTTTTTAAGGAGAGAAAAGAATTTTTGGAACTCGAAAAAATAATGGGTCAAGATCAGCTTCAATCATGGGAGTATTTTTTGGATCGTGAAGGAGCTTTGATCGAAGAACATATGGAAGGGATAGAGCAAGCCGTGCAATGGCTCGAAGAGTTCCAAGAGCTGGAAATTTTCGATTGGACGCCGATGTCAACTCCACAGCAGTGGAAGAATGTGAATCCCGATATCATCCGAAATCTTCTCGAGGATGTTGCAAATTTTCACGAGCTTCTTGTAGAAGAATTGATTCCACAATCTCTATCCTGGACGGGAAGCATCTCTGGGGAGGCACTTTTTTATGTTGCGGGGGCCATTGTTGGGGTGATCTTGGCGCTTCCGGAAATGTTGGAAACTTCGAAAGATATATTGGAATGGTTGTGGGAAGTTTTAAAAAAAGAAGAAAACTCTCCCCAAGAGACCCAAGAAGAACAGAGACAAGACGCCTGTGAGATCTATTCCATTCAAGATTTTGTGGTCTACTTTAGACTCATTGATGACCTTCATGATAGCTATGAAAAAATTCGAGCGATTCGCTGTGTTCAAGATTTTTTAAGCCAAGGACCAGAAGAGTTGGATCAAACTGCTAGTCGTTGGTCCCAATATGCTCCGATAGGATTGGATGCCGAACGTTGGAGAGTAGTGCTCAGACATCAAGAAATTCAGGGCGATCAAATGAGCGCAAAAGATTTTTTAGACATCTATTTTGGATTGAGACTCAAAAAATTTAATGGTGGCGGGTGCAAAAGAGGAGACAAGAGATATCGATGCTTACATGGAAGAAGTGTGGAGTCTATGTATTCCGAGCGCAGTCTTAGAGCTTGGAACAACCGAAACCAATATTATGCCAAAGATGTGTTCAAGCAGAGTACACAAAACCACGCGTGGTCCTATGATTCCAAGGGCCAAAATCTCAGTCTTGCGATGTATCACAGTATCAAGATGCTAGAAGAAATCGGCTACGGTTTTGATTTTACTTTTTATGACAATGATCAAAGCAAACCCAGGCCATTTAATGTGATTCATTTGCTGCCAGGAAAAAATGACTACAGCTCCTGGCTCATCGCTGGAATGACGCAATGGTTTCGAGATGCATTGGTGGGTCGAGACGAGCAAATTCTTGAAAAAACAATTTTTTCGGATGTGGAGCTTCGAAATTTAGATCCACGATATAAGAATATAAACTCCGATAGTCTTCACAAGCTTGAAGGAGAAATGGGAATTACCACGAATACATCGATGAAGTTTTTCAATGCATTTGATGTGGTGGATCTCGTGGAGCTGCTCAAATGGAATTTCCAAGAGCATGATTGGGAAACTGAGCACGAACAAAATCCGGACATTTTTCGTTATGATCCGAGCTACGATGACCCTCCATTTCAGATGCTTTTGCGTTCTGATTCTGGAGAAAATCTTGAACAAGATTCGATTGTGGCATCGATGAGCGAAGTCTTGGCACCTCTACCCGCAATGGATGAGCGTGATTTTATTTTTGCATTTTATTCTGAGCAGAAAAGTCAAAAGTTTCATGAGCTCTATCAATGGATGGCGCAGGAGGTTTTTGGATATTCTATTTTAGAATCTAAAACAGATCTCATTCTTGCTACGAGTTTTGAAGTTTTTGAGCAAGACACCAAAAGGGCCTTGGTTCGATTGACAAAGAGTCCAAACTCCAAGAGTGGTTTCTGTACAGGATTTATTGTCGATGACGAAATAAACCCCTACATAGAACTGGAACGAAATGAGGTGCTCATAGCTACAAATCATCACTGCGCAATGTTGGGGCTTGGTGGGGGTGCCAACTATGCGATCAATATGGATAAACAAGTTTTTATCATTGAGTCTGTAGCTGCTCACGGTCAGGGAGATACGCGCAAGGATGAACATCCAGACCTTACTTTGCTCAAAGCCAAGCATTTTAGCGTTTCAGATGAAAAGTTGAGCAAAATTCCAGGTCTACAATTTTTAGATTCAGAGGATGAAATCGAGTATCAATCTGAATTGCGCGTATGGGTATGGGAACAATCTCAGTCAATCATAGTTGAAGCCAATCCAAAATGGGGACGTGTGCGACAATATCCTGCGGCTTTGGGTCAAAAAAATGTGACTTCAGGTTTGGCTTCCACATCTACGATTGGACCTTTTTTGGGGCAGAGTGGGAATAGTGGGTCTTTGGTTACGCTAGGAAATAAAATCGCTGGGATCGTGCATTCAGGTTTTTTCTTAAAGGATGTACGTAAGTTTTCCAATAGCATCATGGAAACCAACATTCACACGGTCTCTGAGTTTTTTTCATTGCAGGTTCCGGCACAAGAGCTTTCGATTCCGGAATTTCTAGACATGTATCGGAATAGCTACTTGCACGAGGTATTTCTTTCGGAAAGCGACATTGATTTTTCTGCGGTGGGCGAGGAAAGAATTAAGCTTATCGATGAGCGTTATGAATCTGCGGTTGAAGATGCGCCTCATTCAGTAAGTTCAAAACTCATTTATGCCATTGCAGTTATCAATACGATGTCACAGTTTCGTCAGTTTGTTTCGGGTCCAGCGTTAGCGTATGAGCTTCCCTATCTACACAAAGTCATCAATACCTTGATCGAGGGTCTTACCAATGCATCTAGAAGATCCAGTTACAAAAACCCAACGTATCTAACCTTGCTTCTGGCTCAAGCACACCTTTTCCTCAGCGATCACGATTCTTCCAAAAAATACCAGGCTTGTCGTTTTGCAAAAATTGCTGAAGATTACCGAAATGACGCTCGTGGAACCATAGGTGAGCCCTTTGGTCCTTCGAGGCAGATCTTGAGGGAGTGTCCGGAGAGCTTTTTGAATTGATCAAAGCTTGAAAAAAACTTGGTCTTCATTGGATTTCTCTGTATAACAGGGGAGTCTTGACTGTGGGTTGTATTTGTTCGATAATGAACATATTCTTTAGATCCTCAATACGTTAGTATCTCTAAGCCCACAATCAAAGATTTTTTAGGAGCCTGGGGCACCAAATCACAAACAGATAAATTAGGTATAAGTAATAAATGAAAGAATCGCTAAGAAGCGGTTTATATGGAGAAGGCGGGGGTAAGTCTATGAATTTACAAGAATTAAAAACAATGAAAATAGAGGCCTTGAGTCAGTTGGCCAAAGAGTGGAACGTGGAAGTTGTCGGGGGACTGCGAAAACAGGAGCTTATTTTCTCGATTTTGCAAGCCGCTGCGGAAAAAGATGAGGACATTCATGCTAATGGGGTTCTAGAGATTTTACCAGATGGTTTTGGTTTTTTACGCTCTCCAGATTACAACTATCTTCCAGGTCCAGATGATATTTATGTTTCGCCCTCACAGATTCGAAAACTGAATTTGAGAAAGGGAGATTCTATTGAGGGTACGATTCGACCTCCCAAAGATTCCGAGCGATACTTCGCACTTCTCAAAGTCGATACGGTCAATATGGACAAGCCAGAGGTGGCTAAAGAAAAAATCCTTTTTGATAACCTCAAGCCGACTTATCCAGATGAGAGATTTCAGCTTGAAGCCTTTCCAAAAGAATATTCCACACGGATTATGGACCTTTTGAGTCCTATTGGAAAAGGACAACGTGCCTTGATTGTCTCTCCGCCCAGATCGGGGAAAACGGTGCTGATGCAAAATATTGCTAAGTCCATCACAAAGAACCACCCAGAAGCAGTTTTGATTGTTTTGCTCATTGATGAAAGACCCGAAGAAGTTACGGATATGGAGCGAACAGTCAAAGGCGAAGTGGTAAGTTCAACTTTTGATGAACCTGCACAGAGGCACGTTCAAGTTGCTGAAATGGTTATAGAAAAGGCCAAAAGACTTGTGGAGCATCAAAAAGATGTTGTTATCTTACTCGATTCGATCACTCGGTTGGCAAGGGCCTACAATACGGTTGTACCGCCTTCGGGCAAAATTCTTTCTGGGGGTGTGGATTCTAACGCGCTTCACCGTCCAAAGAGGTTTTTTGGAGCTGCAAGAAACATTGAAGGTGGTGGAAGCTTGACCATCATCGCTACTGCTCTGATCGAGACCGGATCTCGAATGGATGACGTCATTTTTGAGGAGTTTAAAGGTACGGGCAATATGGAGATCGTTCTTGATCGAAAATTGGCGGATCGGAGAATTTTCCCTGCGATGGACATCAACCGTTCTGGAACGAGAAAAGAGGAGCTTCTGATGGAGGAGTCTACACTCAATCGGGTTTGGATTCTGAGAAAGCTCTTGCAACCCCTCAATGGCGTGGATGCGATGGAATTTGTTCTGGGTAAATTCACCAAAACAAAGACCAATGCAGAGTTCCTCGATTCTATGAACCAGTAGGAACAAGGTTTTAAAGAGCCTCCTTTTCTAAGTGGTTGATTTTTCTAAGCTTGGGCTTTGTTTGGAGTCGACGCAAAGGCAAAAAACGTTTTGATTTTGAGGGTTTACTTTCGCTTTTCACCTATGTTACTCTTTTAATTACTGAAAGTTTGATTTGTGGACAAAATCCTTAAGATCTTTGGGTTTTGGCAAAGCGATCAAGCGTGGGACGGCCTTAGATCATGACGCCTTTTCTTTGCAAAGGCTAAGACTCCAAGGTCTATTTCAAATAGGCGAGGGACATTAGAATGACAAAATCCGATTTGATCGAGAGACTCTCGGAAGAGGCCCGTCTTCCAAAAAAACAGGCTGAAATGATTGTATTTTTAATCTTTGATTCCATGACGGAAGCTTTGAAATCCGGAGATCGCATTGCGATTCGCGGTTTCGGAAGCTTCAAAGTGAAAGATTACAAGCCTTATTTGGGTAGAAATCCCAAGACAGGTGAAAAAGTTCAAGTCAAACCCAAGAGGCTTCCTTTTTTTAAAGTTGGAAAGTCGATGAGAGAACGAGTCGACGAATCCAAAGATCATTTTCCTCTTCAGGACGACGACGGCGATCTCGAATAAATCTCTGCTCTAAGAGGGCAGATAAAGAGCTCTAATACTTGGGCTTCTTTTCTTTATTTCACCAGGGCAGATTTCTTGAAAGATTCTTAGGCTTTGTTACTCTCCGAGTGTAGCTATTTTTGATCTGAGCCAAAGGAGAGACAATGAATCGATGCAACTATTACACATGCGCGGCCTCACTTATGATGATGAGTTTGGTGGCCTGCGGTGGAACCAGTCTTGAGGTGAGCAGCATCGCTAGAACCTCGAATCCCACGCAGCAGATTTCTTCTTTGGAAGAAGAAATTCAAAATGCAAGGCAAAGAGAAGTTCATATTCTTTCACCAAGTTGGTTTTCAAAAAGTGAGGAGTCTCTTACACAGGCGCAGTCGATGCAAAGAGAGGGCAAAGATCTAAACGGCATTTTTGAAGCTGTTGCACAAGGCAAAGCCCAAATCGAAAAAGCCAAAGCTACAGCAGACATTTCTACATCAACTCTTCCTGATGCCATTGAGGCACGTCATGATGCTTTGGCGGCGGGCGCAGCATCTTTGGAGACGCCATTCAATGCAGCGGAGCAAAATTTTTTACGTTTGACCAAGGAAGTGGAAGAGGGAAATGTAAAGTGGGCTCGAAACAATCAAGAGAAAGTAGCATCTCAATTTAAGGCTCTTGAGCTCGGCGCAATTAAAAAACAGGCCCTCGGGGAAGCAAGGCAGGTTATTGAAAAGGCGCAAAAAAGAGATGCGCATAAGCTTGTGCCTAAGAGTTTCGCATTGGCCAAGCAAAAACTTCAAGAGGCCGATGAGTTTATTTCGAAGAACCGATATCAAAAAGATCAGCTTTTGGCCAAAGCCAATGAGGCCTTATTTTATGCTCATCGAATGAGCAGTTTGTATCAATACGCAGCTGGAGTGCAAAAACGAAGCCCTGAACAGTTGGCCTTGTGGACTGAGGATATCTTGAGTGGAATTGCTAAAGTTGCGGGAGCTCCAGACATGAGAAATCAGAGCTTCAAGACTCAAGTGGGAAACATTCAGGGAAAAATTGAAGGCCTGCAAAAGGACCAACAATTTTTGGTGGAGATGACCAATCAGCAGTCAGACGAAATCTCGGTTCTGCGTGGAGAAGTCTCAGCCTTAGAGGGTATGACCAAAAGTGAACAAGAAGCCAAGGAGCGGCTTGAAGCTGAAAAAAGATTCAACCGCCTGTACTCTGAAGTGAGAACCTATTTTTCACCCAACGAAGCAGAGGTATACAAGCAAGGTGATCAGCTGTTGATTCGGCTCAAATCTATGAAATTTCCGGTAGGACAGTCTGTGATTATGCCTTCCAATTATCCCATTTTGACAAAAGTACAAAAGGCCATTCGCACCTTTGGCCAGCCCACGGTAACGATCGAAGGACATACCGATACCACAGGCTCCAAAGCTCTCAACGAACATTTGTCGAGGGAAAGGGCAGAGTCGGTAAAGCAATACTTTTTGGCGAATCAAACCTTACGTGAAAATAAATTGGTTTCAGTAGGATATGGAGACTCAAAGCCGGTGGCGCCCAACACTACAGCAGAAGGGCGGGCACAAAATCGAAGAATTGATGTCGTGATTTCACCTGTAGAAACGCCCCTAAGCTCAGAGTAAAACAAAGGGAGTGATTTTTTTATCCGCCTTGCATACCGATGTGGAAGAGCAGGGATTGGTCGTTTTCCTCTTCATCTCCTTTTTCAGGGTTTGAATCGGACAGGTGATGAAATATTTGCCTGTGAGAGTTCTGCCGACTGGATTCGGGTGCAAGAACAATGAATTCGAAGCGTTGAGTATACAGGTTGTCTGGAGAAATTTTAGAGCCATCCAGAAAGAGCGTGTAGGTTTTGCCCTCTCTCAATCGATTTGAGGTGACCGCAAAGCTTGAATAGCCAGCAGTTAGAATGTGATTTTCGTTTTCTTTGAGGCTGGAATACATGCGTAGTGAGAGAGAAATTTTAAAACCCAAACCTTCACATTCTCCATCCACAACAGAACTGGTGACTTGATCTGCAGCAACCTCTTGATGCTCACAGAGCGTAAGGCTTTTGAGGAGCTTTTCTGGATGGATGGAGCGGTCTCCAAAATCCAAACCAAGGTTTCCCGGGGTTTGTTTGGAATCCTCAAGCTCGATAAAGACTTGGTATTGTCCTTCATCATTTTGCTGATTGAGTATGGTGACCATAGCTTCTTCATCGAAAACGATTTGGCTAGAGTCTGTTGTGAATTCCGTGGTATGGCCCCCGATTTTCTTTCCTTCTAGATTTTCCATTTCAACGGTCTCAACGCAATATTGCGTTTCGGTTTCCATTGGGGACATCCCAATCGGGTCTCGCGCAATGAGAAAAACATTGAGGGATCCATCTTCCTCGGGAACTTTTCTGAAGCTGGTTTTTAGCTCTTGATTCTTGGTATTTTTTGAAGGGCTTTCTTCGGAGGTGCCTTCTTGTTCTTCTTTGGTATCTTGCTTGTCCTCGATTTCAGTCCCCACACCGAAACTAAATTCTGGAGACTCCTTGGCGGGACACACAAAAACCTTTTGTGTGTGTTGATTGACTTTCTTTTCGTCTACCTTGAGCTCTGGTGGGTAGTGAATCTTGATTGCCGCATTGACGGGAACGTCTTTTGCTCCTTTTTTTGGGGATACCGAGGGAGACGGATTGGAAGGCGCAGACAATTTGCACGCGACAAAGCACATGCTCAAAAAAAGCACAAATTTTGATCCGCGGATTTTCACACTATTGACCATAAACCTTTCCTCATATGAAATACAAGCAAAGAATATGCCCAAAAAAATCCAATGATTCTAAAATGTTAGATAGAGATCGCCTCGGGACTGTAGGTCCCACTGAGGCAAAACCTGTCTACTCTAGAATTTCTAGGATATACCTACGGTTGTTTTTTCCGCCAGACGCATCCAATATGGTACGTATGGCATTCGCGTTGGAGCCTTTTTTGCCGATCACTTTACCGACATCGTCTTTGGCCACGCGCAGCTTGAGCACACAAGTGTGGTCACCTGCGGACTCCTCTACTACGACGTCACTCGGGTGATCAACCAGTGCTTTCGCGATTTCTTCTACTAGCTCTTTCATGCTCTCCTCACCTTGCAAACAGCATTTTAACATGACGCACGGCAAAAATCCATGCTCAAATCGAATTCGAATATCGAAAACCTAGTATTAAAATGAAACTATGTTAGAGGATGCATACCTTATGTTCGGTTCTGGTGCATCTAAAACTTGGAAAAAAAAGCTTTCCACACTTTTTTCCTCTTCTGAGGACGATTTTCCTTTGGAATCTCTTGAGGAACTACTTTTCGAGGCCGATCTTCCTTTTGAGGTCATTGAAGGTTTTTTGAAACGAGTGTCGAAGAAAAAAGGAAAAGAAGAAAAAATACAAGCCCTTATTGATGAGACCTGTCAAAGAGCCAGCGAAATATACTCGCCTCAAAAACCCATTCCTCAACCTGGGCTTATTCTTTTGCTTGGAGTCAATGGGGCTGGAAAAACCAGTACAGCGGCAAAGCTGGCTCGCTACTATCAGGAAAAAGGCGAAAAAGTCATGTTTGCAGCTGCAGACACTTTCAGAGCAGGGGCCGTGGACCAACTTCAAATTTGGGCGGATCGATTGAGGATCGAATGTGTGCATAAAGATCGGGGAGGTGATCCAGCGGCTGTTGTGTATGAGGCTTGGCAAAAAGCAAAGAGAGAGGGAAAGCTTTTGATTGCCGATACTGCGGGTCGTCTTCACAACCAGATGCCGCTTATGGATGAGCTCCAAAAAATCTATAGAGTCTTGCAAAAAGAAGACGCTGAATTGCCACACGAGGCCTGGCTTGTATTGGATGGAACTACGGGGCAAAATGCCAAGTTTCAATCCGAAGCTTTTTCCAAGGTGGTTCCCATAACCGGGGCCATTATCACCAAACTCGATGGCTCGGCAAAGGGTGGAGCGGCTTTTTTTTCGGCCTTGTCTTCGGGTTTGCCTGTGCGTTTCCTTTCGAAGGGAGAAAG
Source organism: Bdellovibrionales bacterium (assembly GCA_020434365.1). Classification (GTDB taxonomy): domain Bacteria; phylum Bdellovibrionota_G; class JALEGL01; order JALEGL01; family JAGRMV01; genus JAGRAX01. The sequence goes on along the minus strand of JAGRAX010000019.1, from coordinate 6,376 downwards.
CATTGAAAATTTAGAACCATTTGAGGCTGAAACATTTGCACGTCAATTGTTTGATCCTTCTGTATAGAAAGGTCACACTATAAATTATGTTTTCATTTTCATTGTTTTTTCTGGCACTGGCATTTTTTGTATACGGTCTCTTGGCAACGACAGAGGGACTTAAAAAATCTTTTGGTTCTAGCCTGGAACGTAAGATTGGACAGTTTACAAAAAACCGATGGACGGGCTTTTTGTTTGGCTGTCTTTCAACTTTGGCCTTTCAGAGCTCTATTGCCGTCAACATTTTATTTGTAGGTTTAGCAAAAATTGGGGCGGTTCGATTGTATCAAGCGATCCCCGTTGTATTGGGCAGCGATGTGGGGACGACGGTCCTGGTGTTTTTGCTGGCCTCAGTGGTTCGCTTTGATCTCACACATTTTTCTTCAATTTTTGTGATCATCGCGGTCATGCTTTTTATGATGTTTCGCAATCACTCTCTACGCCCACTTGTTAAAACTTTCTTGGGCGCGAGTTTTGTCTTTTATGGACTGTCTCTTATGGGGCTGGCCAACGCGCCTTTGAAAAACTCTCACTTATTTTTGGAAATCATAGAACGTGCACTGTCTCAACCCTGGCTTGCTCTTTTTGGAGGACTGATTGCAACGCTGTGTATCCAAAGCAGCGCCGCTATTATGGGGATTTTGCTTTCATTTTGTGCGAGTGGAATCATTGACCTTACCCAGGCCATCCCTATGATTTTGGGAGCCAATATAGGAAGTGCGGTCAGCCCTTTTATTCTGGGGTTTCAGTCTCAGTCCGATGCCAAGAGAATCGTCTATGCCCATTTGGGGTCAAAAGTACTGGGAGCTTGTATCGGTATGTTTCTGATTGTTCCCCTTGCCCAAGCAAGCGGAGGTATTTTTTCTCACACTGGATATCAGTTGGCTTTTGTCCATTTTTTGTTCAACCTTACTTTGGCCGTCGTGTTCTTGCCAATGACAAAGGGGCTGTCTCAGGTTCTGACTGCTTGGATTCCGATTGTAGAAGACGAAGACGGTATGGAAGCCAGATATTTAGATCAAAAAGCCTTAAGCAATCCAACATGGGCTTTTGCTTGCGCCTCAAGGGAAATTTCGGTCATGTCGGATGTTATTGAGCGAATGTGTTCTATGATTTTGATCGCATTTAAAACCAAGGATCACAGCATTGCAGAGCAAATGGATGACCTTGATGACAAAGTGGATTTCTTAGAAAAAGAGATCAAGATCTATCTTTCAAAAATCAATCAATCTGAACTTTCGGATCAGCAGTCACAAAAACAATTGTCCTTATTTTCGATTGCGACCAATTTGGAATCGATTGGTGATGTAATCAATGGCAACATCATGGAGCTGGCCGAAAAAAAGAGAAGATGCCCCTATGATTTTACGGATGAGGCTTGGCAAGAAATCGAAGGCTTTCATCAAAGCATGTTTGATAACTTTAGAATGGCGGTCAACGCATTTGTAACCGTAGATCGGGAAATCGGAAAAAAGGTAATTCGGAAAAAGAAAATTTTAGCTTCTTACGAGCAAGACCTGAGGCAGCAACATCTCAAAAGACTGCATGATGGGGATAAAAGATCGATCGAAACCTCTTCTTTATTTCTGGATTTGCTGAGCCAAATTCGACTCATCAACTCGATCGCAACAAAAATGACCTACCCGATTGTGGACCGGGTATGAAAAAAGTGATGTGAGAAAGGTATTTTTTGAGCTTGACGCATCGATACTTAAAGTAGTAGTTTAAGTTTTTTCATGTGGTAGTTGGAATTCTGGAATTTTATAAAGGGTAAAATATAAAATATGGGTACAGAAGTTAAGATTCTTGGCAAAACCTATCAAGTCAAAAGTCAATATGATCCGGAATTTACGGGTGAAACTGCTGATATGGTGAATATGAAAATGGGCGAGCTCATGGGCAAAGCTCACGCAATATCCACCGAAAAGATTGCGATTTTAACTGCGATGAATATTGCTGGGGACTTTTTGAAATACCGTCGTGTTGAACGCAAACGTCGAAAACTCTTACAAGAACGCATTGATCACTTGGTTCAAATTATTGAAGAAAAAGAGAATGAGCTCAAAGGTGAGGGGCATTGAGTTCCAATCTCTCTCAACGCAAAAAGCATTTTCGAAAGTTATACAAAGCACATCACTGGTCCGATCTTCGTTCTGATCCTTGTGAAGATTTTTTTCATTCGTCTCTTTTTGCTCGAAGCCAGAATATCGCTCTCTACGCCTCTACTCCCACTGAATTTCCTACAGATGCACTGTTTGTGAAGTGTAGATCTATGGGAAAAAAATGTTACTATCCACGTATATGTGGAGAGGGTATGGAGTTCTCTGAACTTGTCTCCCTAACAGATCTTCGTAGAGGTCAGTATGGAATCAGAGAGCCAAAGCGTTGGACTACTAAAGATCCAGAATTTCTGGATCTTGCCATTGTTCCTGGAACGGCGTTCGATCAGTTCGGAGGACGGATTGGAAAAGGAAAAGGATATTACGATCGCTGGCTTTCTGTTCACAAACAAATTGTGAGTGTGGGCCTTTGCTTTGAACATCAGCTGTGGCCGAAAGTACCTATGGAAAGCCAAGATCAGAAAATGAGATGGGTTCTTACCGAAAAAAGATGGATTTCATGTTTCTAAGAGGACTCCTATGAAAGTATTGATGATCGGAGATGTTTTCGGTTCTCCAGGTGTTTTTGCTGTCAAAACACTTTTGCCCAGACTGATCGAAACATATGGCATTGGATTTGTCGTTGCCAATGGGGAAAATGCTTTGGATGGGAGGGGCATTTCCGAAAGTATAGCCAAAGAGTTATTTGAAGCTGGCGTGGATGTTCTGACCTCTGGAAATCATTGCAACGCCCGAAAGGAAGTTGCTTCATTTATGGATACCGATCCACGCATGCTACGCCCGATAAACTATTCCGATCACTTGCCTGGGTATGGCTCTACCATTGTGCAAAGCCGATGTGGCAAAAGGTTTGGAGTTATCAATGCTGCGGGACAGATTTTTATGTCAGGTTCTCAAGCGCCATATGATCCTGTCTTGAAGGAAATTGAAAAAATCTCCAAAGATAGTGATGTCATTGTAGTAGATTTCCATGCTGAAGCCACATCTGAAAAAAGAATGATGGGCTGGTTTTTAGATGGAAAGGTTGCCGCAGTATGTGGAACGCATACCCATGTGCAAACCGCAGATGCTCAGATTCTTCCTCAAGGTACGGCGTACATTTCTGATTTGGGTCTGACGGGATCACATCATTCGGTCATTGGACTTTCGGTCGAAGTTGCATATCAGAGGTTGATCGAAAAAAAGCCCGCAGCTTTTAAAGGTGGAACACAAGATATTCGCTTGAGTGGATTGCTTATTGAGCTTGATACAGAAAAGATTGGCCGAGCCAAATCTGTGACCACCATTCACGAATCTATTTGATACCATGTACATGTATCGATTTAGAACGTATACTGTCAGCCTTCTATGCATATGATGAAATTACAAACGAAGATGGTCATATTCTTGATTCTATTTATGTTTCTCCAAGCTTGTTTTATAGAAAAAGAAAATGCAGGCAGCGCTACGCAAATTTCTTTTTCATCTGAAGTTCTAGATGTGTTTTCTGCCAACTGTACGACCTCATGTCATTCTGGGGGTGCACCGGCAGGGGCTTTGAGCCTGCTTGCAGCTGATAGTAGCATTACGGCCGTATACACAAATTTGCAGAGTGGAGCTTATCTCGATACGACGGACCCAGATCAGAGCACCTTATTGCTTCAAGCTTCAAATGCTGACAGTGGAGATCCCCATGGAGGCGGAGAGTCTATTTCATCTGGCAGCAGCGAATATGCACTCCTTAAGAATTGGATGCTTCAAGGCGCTTTCAATGATGACTGTACGCCTACGCCTTCGGTATCTTTAGGAACAGATTTGGCACCCATTTTTTCTGCCAACTGCATAGGTTCGGGCTGCCATCAATCTGGGGGTGTAGATCCAATTCTCGATGCGAATCTTTTTACAAATATTGATGGAGCTGATGTGATCAATAATGCTGTGCCACGAAACAGCGCACTTTTAAGAAATCCTTTGGGAGAAAGTTCGCACCCTGTTACCGTCTTCACAGATGAGAATGTAGCAAATTGGAGATCTATGTATTGCTGGATTGTCCAAGGCGCTCAGGACAATTGACCTACCTTTTGTAGGCTTGTTGTTTTTAGAGTCTACTGACCCAGGCGCTGGGCAGCTTTTTGAAGAATCTCTCTTTCCATGCGGTTGTCACTGGGCACAGCTTTCCAGTAGCCGTCTTCTTCTACTTCTTCGTGTTTGTAGAGTTTGACAATTGTACTTTGCCCATCATAAGAGAAAGTTCCAGATACTCTAAATTTTACTTTCTGATTGTTGACAAAGTCTCGGATCATAATTGTAGAAAAATATCCTTTTCTACGATCTTGGATCTCAACTTCTAAAAGAAAATCATATTGGACTGTTTCTAAAATAATGTCCCAAACTTGGGCATAGGCTAGTGGAAAACTCCGAATATTCGGGGGCATGCTGGAATCCTGAATTTGCGTAGGAGATGTTTTGCTCCCACATGAAATCAATCCAAAAGAAAAACTAAGAAGTAAGCTTAAAGTAATAATGTTTTTCATGATCTCTCCGTAGCTTCGGCTAGCTCAGTTTCCATTACTTGGGCTAGGCTTTCCATATAATTTGCTTTTGCAACTCCCCGTTCTGTAATGATGGCTGTGATATTTTGCGCAGGGCTCACATCAAAGCCAGGGTGCCTTGCAGACATACCCTGAGGAGCAATGGAGGTGCCGCCTATTTGCGTGACTTCTTCGGGGCTTCTTTCCTCAATGGGAATCTGGGCTCCACTTTTGCATGCGATATCAATGGTGCTGGTAGGCGCGGCTACATAAAAAGGAATGCCATGTTCTTTGGCCAGAACTGACAATGTATAGCTACCAATCTTGTTGGCGACATCTCCATTCATTGCAATTCTGTCCGCTCCGATGACAATTGCATCGACCTCCCCCTGCTGAATGAAATATCCTGCCATATTGTCAGTGATCAGCGTTGCTGGAATTTGTTCTTGCATGAGTTCCCATGCTGTCAATCTAGCACCTTGCAAAAAAGGTCTGGTTTCGTCGACCCAAACACTAATATTTTTGCCTTGATGAAAGGCGCTTCGAATCACACCCAGAGCAGTACCCCAACCCGCAGTGGCTAAGGCTCCAGCATTGCAGTGAGTGAGAATTTTACTTTCTGGTTTGATCAGCGCTGCTCCATGTTCTCCGATTTTTTTGCAAAAAGAAATGTCTTCTTCCCTGATACGCAGCGCTTCTTGTAGAAGAGCTTCCGACCAGGTGTCGGTATCAGAAAAATCTTGATCTGAAATATGTTTCATTTTTTCAATGCCCCAAAACAGATTCACGGCAGTTGGTCGCGTTCGAGCAAAGCGTTCACACCAGTGAGAAAATTCTAGCCTTGCCTTAGAAAGATCCTGAGTTTTGCTTTGTTTAGCGGCCAAAGCCAAGCCCAATGCAGCGGTTACGCCAATGGCAGGAGCGCCTCTGACGATCATGTTTTCAATTGCAAGGGCCACACCTTCTGGATCTTGGTAGCGGTGGTAGAGGGTTTCCGATGGAAGTTTGGTTTGATCAATCAAGACAACATAGGGATCTTCCCAATATACCGTTTCAAAAGAGGACATAGTCCTGGAGTCTACCTTATCAGAGAGTATTTTTAAAATGCTTCGAGAAAAAAAGACTAGCTATCCCAAAGCTTTTTTAAGGAGTTCATTGAGTAACTGAGGATTGGCTTTGCCTTTAGATGCTTTCATGGCTTGACCCACAAAAAAACCAAAAAGCTTATCTTTTCCAGCTCTATAGGCTTCTACTTGTTGGGGATTGCTTTTTATTAGCTCATCTACAATGTCTTGAAGCTGATCTGGATTGGAAATTTGTGCCAGGCCTTTTTTCTCCACGAGATCTTGGGGACTTTGACCCGATTGCGCCACTTCATCTACAAGCTCCTTCGCAATTTTCCCGCTGATGGTTCCATTGTCCATTAAGCCCAAAATTTCTACCAATTTTTCTGGAGTGATGAGAAGTTTTTCTACACTTTGATTTTGTTCGTTGCTGATGCGCAGCACTTCACTGCTCATAAGGTTACTTATGGCTTTGGCATGCTTGGGCGAGTTCCCATAGGTCGACAGACACTGCTCATAATAGGTGGCGGTATTTCGGTCTCCGCTTAAAGTCTGCGCGTCCTGTTCTGAAAGACCCAATTCCTTCTGGTAACGATCTTTTTTTTGTGAGGGAAGTTCCGGTAAACTGCCTTTGATGTCTTCA
>JAGRAX010000199.1 GCA_020434365.1 Bdellovibrionales bacterium | reverse complement strand
AAGAGATTGGTTCGTCGCGCGATTCGTTATGCGATAGAACAAAACAAGCCGTCTGTGACACTTGTACACAAAGGCAACATTATGAAATACACCGAAGGTGCATTTTCACAATGGGGTTATGAGCTTGCAAAAGAAGAGTTCGCAAACCAAACAATTACAGAGAAAGATGTCACTGAAAAACACAATGGTGTTGTCCCGCAAGGAAAAATTGTAATTAAAGATCGCATTGCAGATGCAATGTTTCAGCAGGCGCTTTTGCGTCCTGATGAATACAGTGTGATTGCAACCATGAACCTTAATGGTGACTATTTGTCTGATGCTTTGATTGCTCAAGTGGGAGGCTTAGGCCTAGGACCCGGTGCCAATATGAATGATGAGATTGCAATTTTTGAAGCGACACACGGCACGGCACCGAAACATTCAAATCTGGATAAAATTAACCCCGGTTCGGTTATTTTGTCAGGTGTTATGATGTTTGAACATCTCGGGTGGCATGAGGCAGCGACATTG
>JAGRAX010000198.1 GCA_020434365.1 Bdellovibrionales bacterium | reverse complement strand
TTAGCGGTGGGGTAGCCCCCAATGTTAAGAGTGCCAAGCACGCCATCGAGCGCAAAGATCCTTTGGTTTTTGATATCCTCGAAAAAATTACCAAGAATCACCCGGTACTCTTAAACCGTGCCCCAACTCTTCACAAACTAGGTATTCAGGCATTTTACCCAGTCTTAATTGAGGGTAATGCTATCCAACTGCATCCTTGTGTCTGTGCTGGATACAATGCCGACTTTGATGGTGACCAGATGGCTGTTCACGTCCCACTCTCTGCTACTTCGGTTGCCGAAGCTGCCAGTCGTATGCTTGCCGAAAACAACCTTCTTAAACCAGCTAATGGTAGCCCAATCACCGTGCCAAACAAAGAAATGGCACTTGGTTGTTACTACCTCACAAGTTTTGATCCCGATTTTGCAGAATGTAGCGAGATTTTCCCCGACGAGCATACAGCTCGCGCAGCTTACGAAGCTGGCAGGGTAGGACTTCGCCAAAGTCTCAAAGTCAGAATCGGTGGCAAGATCATTACTACTTCCGTTGGTA
>JAGRAX010000197.1 GCA_020434365.1 Bdellovibrionales bacterium | reverse complement strand
GCAAAGACCTTCTTGTAGCATTTATGCCTTGGGGCGGCTACAACATGGACGACGCTATCGTGCTTTCTGATCGTCTTGTCAAGGACGACACGCTCACAAGTATCAATATCAAGGACTACAACGTTGAAGTTCGTGAGACAAAGCTTGGTGCTGAAATCGTGACACGAGATATTCCAAACGTGAGCGAAGAATCACTTCGTCATCTCGACGAGAACGGTATCGTTCAAATCGGATCTGAAGTGAAGGCTGGCGATGTACTCGTCGGTAAAATTACACCAAAGGGTGAGCAAGAGCTCAGCTCTGAAGAGCGCCTCCTACGTGCGATCTTTGGCGAAAAGGCAAAGGATGTCCGCGACACATCTCAGCGTATGAACAATGCTGGCGGTGGTAAGGTTGTCGGTGTGAAGATATTTAGCCGTGAAAACGGACATGAGCTTAAGGCTGGTGTATTGATGCAGATCCAAATCTTCGTTGCACAGCTTCGTAAGATTAGTGTCGGTGACAAGCTTGCTGGTCGCCACGGTAACAAGGGTG
>JAGRAX010000196.1 GCA_020434365.1 Bdellovibrionales bacterium | reverse complement strand
TCGGAATTCTTAGAATACAGGGAGACCTGTATACGTGAATTCTGGTATTGGTGAAAATGATCTGCCGCTCAAAGCTTTACAAGAATGTAAGGTTGGCCTGCCAACCATAGCTCCAAAGGAGCGACGGTTGGTGCCCAAGCCACCATGCAAGCGAAGGCTTGCTAGACAAGTAGTCGAACACTGTTCGATTCTAATTCCAATGGCCAGTCGTTCGAAGCTTTACAAGAATGTAAGGTTGGCCTGCCAACCATAGCTCCAAAGGAGCGACGGTTGGTGCCCAAGCCAGGAATCGAACCTGAATCTAGGGATTAGGAATCCCTCGTTCTATCCATTGAACTACAAGGGCAAGCAAGTACCTATTATGATGGGGTCTTTTACCCTAACTATGTCCCAATGACAAAGTCTCACCCATGCGCAAAAAGAGAAAAAAATGGGCACCCAACAAATACATAACTTATTGATATCATTATAAATTACAATGGTCCACTTCTTGCTTATGTAAAGGAGCAATCGAAAAAACACACATGATGGGTTATGCAAC
>JAGRAX010000195.1 GCA_020434365.1 Bdellovibrionales bacterium | reverse complement strand
ACTTTGCGGATACCAAAATCAGTCAAATTAGAATTTCTAAACTTTTCATCCACCTCATAATCCGTATCTTTGATTAGCTGCTTAACGATATTATTAGCGTCTTTATAACGCTCAGTAGCTTTTTCTGCACTTGTAGAGATAATCAAAGGTGTTCTTGCAACGTCAATCAAAATAGAATCAACCTCATCAACAATAGCAAAATTATGCACCCCCCAATTTCCATTTGGGTTAGTTTGAACCATTTGATTTAAAGCAAACACCATGTTGTCTCTAAGGTAATCAAAACCAAACTCATGGTTCGTACCATAGGTTATGTCACATTTGTAAGCTTCTTGTCGCTCAACAGGTCTTAATCTACGTGCGTATTCGTCCTGAAACTCAGAACTCTCAAAAGTTGTATCATATACAAAGGCCCGTTCCTGCATTATTACACCAACTCGCATACCTAAAGTATGATATAAGGCTCCCATCCAACCAGCACCATGGCGTGCCAAATAGTCATTTGGTGTAACTAGGTGTACACCATCCCCAGTTAAGGCATTTAAGTATATAGGTAACGTA
>JAGRAX010000194.1 GCA_020434365.1 Bdellovibrionales bacterium | reverse complement strand
TCAGAGCGCGAGGCTCGAGAAAACAACATTAGCTTTGAAGCTCCGCTTTATGTAACAATTGAGCTAACAAACAAAGTTACCGGTGAAGTAAAAGAACAAGAAATTTACATGGGTGACTATCCGTGGATGACAGACCGCGGTACTTTTGTGATTAACGGCGCAGAACGTGTTGTAGTCAGCCAATTGATACGCTCACCAGGCGTATTTTTTACATCTGAAAATGCTGGAATTAAAAAGAACTACGGCGCCAAGCTAATCCCTGGCCGTGGCGCATGGCTTGAATTTGAAACAGCGGCTAATGGTGCTGTTTATGTAAAGATTGACCGCAAACGAAAAATTGCTGTAACAACACTACTAAGAGCACTAGGCTATGGCTCAAATGCTCAGCTTACTGAACTTTTCAAAGATGTTGATACTGGAGAACTAAAACATATCGAGGCAACTATTGAAAAAGATCCAAGCAAGGGTACAAACGATGCTTTAATCGAGGTTTACCGCCGAATTCGCCCTGGTGACCTAGCCACCGTTGATAACGCCCGTGGTTTGATTGAAAATACTTTCTTCAA
>JAGRAX010000193.1 GCA_020434365.1 Bdellovibrionales bacterium | reverse complement strand
GGACGCTTTTTGGAGATCTGCTAATGCAGCTTTCCAAAAATCGCCCAGGTGGTGGCTGAGTTTTCTATTCGGACTCGAGCTTGGCTTCGCCAAGACTCTCGTTACCGAGCGTTAGTCACGCAGACGGGGATGTAGTAGGTTTAGGGTTTAAGTGAGAATCCACCTTCGCCAAGGCTTCGGCGGATGGACGCTTTTTGGAGATCTGCTAACGCAGCTTTCCAAAAATCGCCCAGGTGGTGGAATTGGTAGACACGCTAGCTTGAGGGGCTAGTGGCCGCAAGGCCGTGGACGTTCAAGTCGTCTCCTGGGCAGTATTTCCACCCCGCACTTGGCTTCGCCAAGATGCTCCCCCTGAAAGGGGGATTCTCTCTCCGAATTAAAGTTTCTCATTGTACCTGCCCAGGAGACGACTTGAACGTTGGAAACAATGCTGCAAGTTATCCGAGCACGTATGTGCGAGGTTCGTCTCCTGGGCACTCAGTTTTCTTGTTCGACTCGGACATCAAGAACCTGACGCTGCGCTAGCTCGCGTCAGCCATGCTTCGCGGCGCCTCTTGTTCGGCTTTGCCTCACATCGCCACG
>JAGRAX010000192.1 GCA_020434365.1 Bdellovibrionales bacterium | reverse complement strand
CAGGAACAGCCAGGGGATTCCAGCACCATTGACGGATTTGCCCCATCGCTGGACAATCACAACTGGAACGATATTGCTCACCGGACCAACCATTGAAACAGCTAGGCGATCGCCGACCAAGGAACCTTGATTAATGAACAATTTGCAGCAGAACGACCCCGAAGTCTGGCAAGCGATCCAGGCCGAATACGACCGCCAGCAGGATGGCCTGGAAATGATCGCGAGCGAGAACTACACCAGTTGTGCTGTCATGCAGGCCGTCGGTAGCGTCTTGACCAACAAATACGCCGAAGGATATCCCGGACGCCGTTATTATGGCGGCTGCGAGTTCGTTGATGTTGTCGAAGACCTCGCTCGCGATCGCGCCAAGCGACTATTCGGGGCACAACATGCGAATGTCCAACCGCATTCGGGATCGCAGGCTAACATGGCGGTCTATCTCACCGTACTGGAGCCGGGCGATACGGTCCTGGGGTTGGATTTGGCACATGGCGGGCACCTGACGCATGGGATGAAGTTGAATATCTCCGGCAAGCTGTATCGGTTTCTCAACTATGGGGTAACACCCGACACGCACCGGATCGACTTTGA
>JAGRAX010000191.1 GCA_020434365.1 Bdellovibrionales bacterium | reverse complement strand
TTCTATCACCCAAAATGGGATGAGCAAGATTGTCCCGTAAGGAGAGAGCCATTTAAAGTCCTTCTTACAAGGAATAGAAATCATCTTTTTGACCCGTCAAATGAGAATACACTTGCAACCAGTCACTTTGAAAGAAGGGGAACCTATTATTTTTTCCATTGGCCCTTCATTCGGCATGAAGAAAATGCAGCGATTCAATTTCAATTGAATGCACTTGCCTATCAGCATCTGGATGCAGCGAAGGAAGCGGTGAAAGTTATCAATGCCTGGGTGAGACGCATGCGCATTTCAAATACAGCAATCATTTCGATTGATGCATCGAAGTCTTATGCAGAGTCTACTCAAACCGACTGTGGCATCCATTTGATTTCAGCTTATGAAGGACCTGCTGAGAATCCCCCAACAAAACTCTTGATGACCGTATCTGGAATCTCAAAGTATGAGGGAGCGATTACTGATGTAGATGCTTGGATGAATCTCAACACGATTCGAAGTCATGAGGAACTGGCTTTGGGAGAGGATTTACCCAAGGAAGTTATGACTCGTTGGTTTGTCTATGTCTTTCTTAGAGCTCTTGGCGGGAATGATGCAACGGGATCACGCGTGTCATTTTTAGATAG
>JAGRAX010000190.1 GCA_020434365.1 Bdellovibrionales bacterium | reverse complement strand
GGAAAATAAAAACCGAGTCACTTTTAAAGATGTTGCTGGCGTGGAAGAAGCAAAACAAGATTTAGAAGAAATTGTTCAATTCCTAAAAGAGCCGAAGAAGTTTACTCGTTTGGGCGGACGTATTCCAAAAGGTGTTTTACTCGTAGGACCTCCGGGAACAGGGAAAACACTTTTAGCTCGTGCGGTTGCTGGTGAAGCGAACGTGCCATTTTTTACTATTTCTGGTTCAGATTTCGTTGAAATGTTTGTTGGAGTTGGAGCTTCTCGAGTGAGAGACTTATTTGAGCAAGGCAAAAAGAATGCACCTTGCCTTATTTTTATTGATGAAATCGATGCTGTTGGTCGCCATCGTGGAGCCGGCATGGGCGGTGGTCATGACGAGAGAGAGCAAACACTCAACCAACTTCTTGTTGAGATGGATGGTTTTGAAAGTAATGAAGGAGTCATTCTCATTGCAGCAACGAATCGCCCAGATGTTTTGGACCCAGCTCTTCTTCGGCCAGGGCGTTTTGATCGCCGTGTGGTGGTAAGTAAGCCCGATTTAAAAGGACGTGAATTGATTTTAAAAGTTCACACAAGAAAAACCCCACTTGCAGGTGGTGTGAACCTTGAAAAAATCGCCAGAGGGA
>JAGRAX010000018.1 GCA_020434365.1 Bdellovibrionales bacterium | reverse complement strand
CCTATGGTTTGGAGAATCAGCATGAGTCCGATCATGATCCAACCCAGTTGGGTTGTGAACATGGGCATCACCAAAGGTGGATTGACAAAATACATGAGGAACAAAAGCGCGAAGGGGATGATCAAAAGGCCAATGCCCTGCGTGCGACCTTGTTGAGTCATGGCTTTGATTTTTCCCGAAACTTTTTTGCGTTCTCGTATGGTGGTGGCGATGGTATCAAAAGTTTCACTTAGGTCCCCTCCCGTTTCCCTCAAGATCAAGATCGAGTGAATGGCTACGCTTAAATCTTGAGACGGTAGTCGTTCCACCATTTTTTCTAAGGCTTCGTCGAGTGTCAAACCAATTTTTTCCTGAGATAAAACCAAAGCGAATTCCTGAGAAATAGGGTTTTGGAACTCCTGAACAATGATTTGAAGGGATTGTGAGAGGTTAAGACCTGATTTGAGAGAGTTGGACATAAGTGTCAGAGCATCAATGAGCTGTTCGTTAAAGATGGATAATCTACGATTGAAAAGAAAAGAAAGACAAAGTCTTAGAAGAACAAAACCCACACTGCCAAAAGCCAAAGTAAATAAGACACATAAAAAAGGAAAGTTTCTCGTGAGCCATCCACCACCTATACCCATAAGGAGTGTAGGCACAATGATACTCAAAGCAATGAATTTTGTAGAGAGCGGACGAAACATTCGCTCCGAGATATCTTTGGCCCAGTCGACGTAACTTTGTGTTTTCTTGACGACCCATTCTTCTAGCCATGGATAAGCAAAATATGAAAAGATTCCCAAACATACAGAGCTTATGCATACCAATATGTATAGATTTGTACTACTCACTAAAGAGTCCTTTGGGCAATTTGATGCCTTTTTTCTTAAATTCTGAGGCAAAGGTTGGGACGAGGCCCGTAGCTGTAAAACTTCCTTGAACCTTTCCTTTCGCGTCTAGGCCTTTTTCTTTGAATGTAAAAATATCTTGCAAAGATACGGTAGCAGATTCGAGTCCGGTGACCTCTGTCACGGCTGTAATTTTTCGGCTTCCGTCACTGAGTCTGCTCAGTTGAACGATCAGAGATACAGCGCTTGCAATTTGTTCTCGAATGGCTCTGGATGGCAGATCCATTCCAGCAAACATGACCAAAGTCTCCAATCTGGCAATGGAGTCTCTTGGAGAGTTTGCGTGAATGGTAGTCATTGAACCATCGTGTCCGGTATTCATCGCTTGAAGCATGTCTAGAGCCTCAGAACCTCTACACTCTCCCACAATGATACGATCAGGCCTCATGCGCAGAGTGTTTCGAACCAGTTCGCGGATGGGGATTTCTCCTTCTCCTTGAAGATTTGCGGGCCTAGATTCTAGTCTTCCTACGTGTTCTTGGGGCAGGTTTAGCTCCGCAGAGTCTTCGACTGTGATGATTCGTTCATCGTTAGGAACAAAACCAGCGAGTGTATTAAGTAAGGTCGTTTTTCCCGTTCCCGTTCCACCAGAAATGAGTATGTTGAGTTTGGCCTGTACACATGCACGAAGAAAATCAGAAATTTCTTCGCTCATGGCTCCAAATGTGATGAGCTGTTTGGGACCGATGACTTCGTGACTGAACTTTCGAATGGTGAGCATGGGTCCATCCATCGCAAGGGGAGGAATGATGGCGTGGACGCGAGAACCATCTCTAAGTCTGGCATCAACCATAGGCGTTTTTTCATCGATACGCCTTCCAATCGGGGCAACAATTCTTTCGATGACCCCCATGAGCTGTTTGTTGCTTGTAAATCGTGCGTTGACCAGAGAGATTTTTCCACTTTTTTCAACGTAAATTTGGTCACTTCGATTGACCATAATTTCGCTTACCTCGGGATTTTGCAATAGGTCTTCTAAGGGGCCATAGCCAATGGCCTCATCTAAAACATCTTTGACCAAGAGCTGACGTTCAGATCTTGAAGAAATCTCTGGCATTTGGTCTACTATTTTTAGAATGGCCTCTCTGGTTTTATTTTTTAATGCCTCCAAAGAAGCCTGATCTTGTTTTACGAGCTCTTCTGGAGAGAGTTTTCTAAAGTCCATCATGTCAATCAAGCGCACATGAATTTTTCCCCGTAGGTGCTCCAGTCGATCTGCTTCTTTATCAATAGGCTTTTCAAAGAGGCGCTGACTTCCTCCCTTGCTTCCTACTGTGGGACTGTCAAAGCCCATCATTCCCGATGTGTTCAATTGTAAATCTACAGGCTTGAGGAGATTTTTTGTGAGGATGGCTCTGGAAAGTTCTTCAATCATTCGACTGTACACAGATCTAGGCATGTTTTTGAAGATCGGTACGCCTTGATGAACCGAGTTTTGAACTTCGGCAAGCTGATCTGGCAAAAGAGCGAGACAATTTTTTTTCAATTTTTGTCGAATGATGGCTTCTGTAATCACGCCTCTAGGATCATAGCGATTGACAACCAGTTGAATCAAGTCTGATGGGAAAGCCAGTTCCTGAAATTCTTGCAAAGACTGCACGCTTCGAGTCAGAGATAGAATTTCTGGGGTTGTACAAAAGAGTACGAGAGAGGACTGCTCAAATACTTTGATGGTTTGAGGAAACATGATGCTTCCACAGTCAGCTACAATGTATTGAAATTTTTTCTTTAAAAGCGAAAGAATCGAGCTTACAGCTTGAGGGTCTAACAAGTTCGACTGCCTGAATTTAGATACCGCAGATAGAATATACACGCCGTCGTTATTTTTTTTGATGTATCGATCCAAATCATGTTCAGAGATTTTATGCGCTTTGGGTGCTAGATCTAACATACTTCTTCCTTGGCTTGAGCCTAGAAGAAGAGCAATATCCCCGCAGTCATGGAGATCGAAATCCAGAATGAGTACGCGCCCTCGGCTCTGCCTTGCCAGAGCATAACCTACATTTGTAGTGAGAATGCTTTTCCCCACACCAGACTTAGGTCCAAATATGCTGATCAAATACGATGCCATGATTTTTTATCTCACCCCGAAATGTTCTTCGGAAGAGAGGCCTTGTTATGGAGCCAACTCTTCGCTAGGAACATTCGAAGAAATTTGATCTGGGTACACTTCATACAAGTTGAATTTATCTTTAAGCTCTTTGTTCGCATCTTTTGAATACTTTAAGATCGTAGGTGTAATGAAAATCATAAACTGACTTCGTTGTTTGCTCAGATCGTTAGACTTAAACAGCGTAAAGAGTGACCCCAGAGGAAAGGGATCGACAAAAGTATCCTGTGTAGAAGTTGGACCGCTTCCGGCATCTGAAGATGAGGGAGGTCGATCCAAAGATTGTCGATAGGAGTGTCGAACCAATCCCCCAATTACCACAGACTCGCCCGAACGAACCAGCTGTGAAGTTTCTACAGAGCTTTGAGAAATGGCAACTCCTCCCGATACATCTGGAGAACCCAGCGAGCTGATTTTAACAGAAATGTTCATGTCAATATCGCTACCGGAAGTATGAGGTTTGATTTTAAGAAGGGCTCCAATGTTTTGAAACTCTAGAGAGACTGCGCCATTGGGTTGTACAATGGGAAATCCAATTCTGGTTCCACTTTCAATGACGGCATCAGAGCCAGACTTCACGGATATAGATGGATTTTCCAATACACGCGCAACTCCTAGAGAGCGAAAGTGATTGAGCTTAGGTAATACATCGATTGCAGTTCCAGTCAGTGCGCCTGTAAGGTTGTTGCTGCCGGAAATCGGATTGATGGTGTAGGATGCATTTACACCAACTTGAGGGACGGGGTTCCATCTAAAATTAAAGTTTTTTGAGAAATTTTTGGCTACTTCAACAAAATGCGCAGTCACTTGTATGGTATCTTTGCGCATAGGGGGATTGGGAATGTTACGAATTTCTAAGCCATTGATCACGTTTGCAGAGTATAGTTTTGCAATCTTTTCTGCCTTGGAAAGTGCCGCTTTGGAATACACTTCTCCTTCTAAAAGAACCTGCCCTTTGACTGAACGAACAGAGACTTCATCGAGACCAATTTCTTTTTCAATACGTTTTGCAACAAGACTGCTGGTATTTGAGTTGGTTTTTGCCAGGTTGATGATTTGATCTGTACTGGCTGAAACCTTTCTGATTCTTCCCATGTCATCAGGGAGTACCACCTCTCCATCGATGACGACTTTTTGTCCGACACGTTTGATGTTGATCCCTTCAATATCCACCAACAGTTGTTGGACGTCTTTGAGGAGCTTTTCTGGATCTGTAGAGTACACTGTAAGGTTGACGACTTCCTTTTCCTGACCTTTTTGATCAAATACAATCAAGGTCGTGGATCCAGAGCTTTTGGGGAAAAGTGTGATTCTTTTCTTTTTTCGATCGGCTCTGAAGTTGACGATATTCGGATCTCCGACCGTGATGTTTCCAATTCCAAAAGAAAAGCTACGCACTTTGGGATTGTTGATGACCAAAAACTCGGTCAGCTCATTTTGAGCCCAAAGATTTACGGGCTGTGCGATACACAGCAAACATACAAGATTCAAAATCAGATTTCTTAGGTTCTTCATCATGGTGCCAGTGTTGCCTCTTCTCCTCGCAGTTCAAGCCATTTGGGCTTTTGACGGATCTCGATAGGCACCTTGATGCCCGTAACAGATTCAGTCGTGCTGCGGTTGGTTTTTAAAGACTTTTCTTCGTTTGCCGTAAAACGATCATGATAGGAACGCAGAGCCAGACTTAAAGTTCCAGTTTCTTGTGCGATGGCCAAGTCCATGCAAGTTCTTGGGGACACCTGCAAAGTAATGTTAGAAAATCCTGAGCGACTGTTTTGAGAAGCAAAAAGAGGGGAGTTCGTAGAAGAGCTGGGCATAAAGCGATCGAGTTGATAGTTAGCCCCCGTAGCCAATACAGGTACGTTTTGGAACAGAGTCACAGCTTCTAGATCTTTGATTCCTTTCCTATCTTGGTCCATGGTTCGAAATACGCCGATCACATCTACAGTATCTCCGTTTCGAATGTGACCTCCTACACCTGTGATTGCATTGACGGCAATCGTACAGGCTCTAGATTCTTTTGGAATGATGGGGGAGATTCCGCTTTCTCCAGGCAGTGAAAGTTTTGTTTTGAGGAGCTGTTCTCCTTTTTTGATGCTTGTTGCTGCGACATATCCCACAACCTGTCCCAGTTCTTGACTTGGTGTGGCAAGAGGCTGAACATAAGGTTTTGGAACTTGTCTGACTTCAAACATGGTTTCGTCAATGATCTCATGTTGGCGGATGTCTTTGCTGGCAACAAGAATCGAAATGGGCTGAAAAGCCCCTTGATATTTCTGCTCAATTTTTGAGACATATAGCATCAGAGCAAAAACCGAGGTGGCTCCAAAGATGACGGCAAAAAGTAGGGCCCTGCGATTTTTCATGAGCTTTGCCTTGAATGAAAGTTCATATCTTCGTTTCTCATTTGGCCTTGTGTTATCCTTCTTATTCTTATCCTAGTCCCGTAGATTCAAAAACTCTGGGATCTACTACAATCACGTACAACAACTTTAAAAGGTGAAAGGCATAAAAAACCCCCACTATTTATAATAGTTTAGCGAATATATGAGGGGCTCACAAGGTTTATGTGCGCCTTGTTGCCTTGCCTTTTTTTGTTTTTTTGCGCAGTACATAACCAAGATCTCTTTCTTTATGACCCTTTCATTAGATCAGAAAAGGTTTGATCCAGTACGGTTTCTAAGCGAGATTTTTCTTTTTCGAGAAGGATGGATTCTTTTTCTCTATACCCAGCAGATCTTTTGGCCTCCAATTTTGCTCTGAGTAGATCTTCTTTGATCGACTGGGCAAGGGCATCTCTCCTTTTTCGTACCTCTTCTTCCAGAACACCGGGCTCCAAGATGCTGGAAATCCATTTTGATATTTCTTGTTGTAGGGGCTTGGACGATCGTATTTTTTCTATTAGGCCTGCAAAGGCTTCTCCTTGAAGAACTTGCTGAATTTGAGCTTCATCAAATCCTTGCATAGAAAGGTTTTGCGCCATCCGAATGGAAACCTTTCGAAGGATAAAGTCGGTGATGAATTGTTCTACATCATGCCTTTGTTTTCGGATTTCTTGATAGTTGCGCTCAATTTTTTCATTTACGCTCAAGTTTTCTTGGGCCAAGACATGAAAAGGAATGAGAAAAAAAACAATCCATAGAGTTCTCATGACCAGCCTCCAGAAGGAAAAGAAGAGAGGTACCCATCCATAATCAGGGTTTCAAAAACTGCTTCCTTTTCCTGAAGGGACAAAACTTGATCCAATGCATTTTGATTCGAATCCAAAGGAAAGATAGATTCAAAGCCTTGAGTTTCAATCCAACGATTGGCGTCCTCAACGGAAGTGATGCCCTGAAAGTTGTTGCCAAAACCATCTAAAAAAGACTGCTCTGTAAAACCGCTAGAAGATTGCAGAGCAGAAGCAGATGCAAGTGAGACGGAAGAAGGCAGTCCGACATTTGCAGTAAAGCGAGAAGCATTTTTTTGGACCTGCTGGCTTGAGAGGGCGCCGCCTAAACTTGCAGCAATAGCAGATTTGGAATCTCCTCCTTGGAGCAGGCTTGTCAATCCGGAGTTGATACCCCGGTAAAAGGCTGAGTCTTTGGCCTTGCCTCCAGACCAGGAAGTAAAGGGTAGAACCTGGGCAAGTTTATCTGTGTTGAGTGCTGAAAGACCCGCACTTCGGGCTACCTGTTGCACATCGAAGTCTCCGTTGATCACACCACGTGCGCTGCTCTCAACCGCTCCTACAACAGCTGCTTTGACAATTTGATGATCTGCTTCCATCCATGTCTGAGTAGAGTCAGATCCGACCATTCCAGAGACAACACCTGTCAATCCAGCTTGGAGCTCTCCTCCACTCTGGGCAAAAGATACCAGACTCGATTGGGCTCCAGAACCCAAAAGCTCTCTGAGATTTTGTCCTTCAAAGTCGCTTCCTTGCAGGAAAAGCGTAGTTTCGCTGCTGGCAAAGCCACTGGCCAAACCTTGCCAGGCGGCTTGGTCCCAGTCTACACTTGTAAAGTCTGAGCTTATGTAACTGGAAGCAGCTGAGTATGTGAAACCACGGGCAAAGGCCCCCACAAATTTGTCTCCATTCAAAAAATTGATTCGAGCAAAAAGTTCATCCAGACCAAGTTGTGAAACCAATTGAGGTACAAGTGTATCTACAAGTTGCGAGGGATCAAAGAGGGCATCTGGTGGAACGAATTCTTCGTATCCGCCTTCAGGAACATAGGCTTGAAGGTTTTCGTCCCAAATGAAACCATTGCCGTGATCAAATTTTTCGAGGGCTTCTTGGTGATCAACGATAGATCCTTGCGTGCTGATATGATGAGCTCGAAAAACATAGATGATGAAGCTCAGTAAAAAAACAACAATCGGAAGAATCAAAGCAAACTCTATGGTCGATTGGGCGGATGTATTTCGTTTGCGTAAGATCAATGTAAAAAATCCTCCGCATAGTAGGGGACGCAGCCACTAGAATTTCCCAAAGCATCGAGACTTTGAAAGCAGTTGTCTGCACGTACCATTCTTTGGTTTTCCAATTGTGAACGATCAGCAATGCCAATGAGCTTTGCCCCCTTAAATTCTTCTCCTATATTTCCTTTGTTGAGTCCGGCGAGATCTCCGGACTGTGGAAATGTTCCTCCATAGGGTTTGGCTGCGGCCATCGCCGTCATGGCAAGAGTCTTGCGAAACAAAGCAATTTTTCGACCACTCTGACTTGAGATTTCTTCTCCGGTTTCGGGGTCTTTGATCAGCAGTGAAAGTGTTTTTTCAAAACCAGAGGGCGGAGCAAGATAATTGATACCTCCGAGAAAGTGAGTTGTATATGAGCCTTTGCGAACAATTTTTACACGTGAAGCACTGCTTTTGGGTCCCTCAGGAGTTCCCAATTGGCAATAAGGGTTCAAGTTTTGATCGTATAGGGTGAGGTATCTGTAGTTGGGGTAAATAAAATTTCGGTATTCATCTCCTGGCACAAACAAGGGGTCATAGGATGACTCTTCATGAATTTGATAGATGTATCCTTCAGAATTTTCTACATTGCGGTCCTGATATAAGCTACCTTGAGCGTATTCATTTTTGACATCTTGCAAGCGAAAATTCTTTCCCAATTTTTTTTCGAGTTCTGCGTAGAGTTGTGAGGGAAGGTTAGAAGGCGTTAAAAAAGTATCTACAGCGCGTCCGTATGCAATTTGATTGGATTTTGTGATCGAAGTGAGAATGTTAGATACAATGAGATTGCGTTGACTGTTGTAAGCATCAATAATTTTCTTTCTTACAAATGAATCATACTCATCGCAAGCCAAGTCACACTCAGCATAAGTTTTCCCTGTGTGCGCTGCAACCAAAGCAAAAGTTGCAAATGCACTAGGAGTTTTCGGATAAATATACTCTCTTGTATAGCAATGTGGAGCTTGCAATAACACTCGATGGGCTTCCCACAGAGTTTCAATGTCTTGATTGAGCGTTCGAATCATATTTAAATTTGCGCGTTGAACGTTGGCAGCTAGCAAAACTGCATAATCTGTTGTTTGTTGAAGTGTAATTTTTTCTTTTACGTCCATGCTGCTATGGCTCACGAGTCCCAGAACTGCCAAAGCTCCCGCAAATGCAAAAGCCAGGCCCAGAGCAAGTTGACCGCTTGACCGATGTATGTAAGGCGCGTTCATGGTGTGATGGGTTCCCTTCCGAGAGAAACTCCCTTTGTAATGGCAAGGCCACTGTAACTTAAGCCTAGCTGTTGAACCTTGCATGGATCCTTTTGAGTGCTCAAAGCAAACAGAAAAGAGATTCCTGGAAATACAATAGGCGCACAATAGGTTGTTTCTACGCCTTGAGCATTGTCACATGTGCTACCTTGCGTGCATCCCAAATAGTTGATTCGAACCGCTCCTGCGGAGGTGTTTGCCTGAGAATGATTATAAGAAATGTCGTCCCCGTCGAGATAGACTCTTTGTAGAAAATCTTGACCATCAAGCTGAGAAATCCGTCTTTGCTCCCAACTCAGACTTTCGAAGATTCGTTTTTCTGCAGAAGCTTCTACAATATGTTGGTCCGTATGTGTATAGGGATAACTTTGAACTTTACGATACGCAATTTCTTTAAGAGCCCTATCTCCGTAGACTTGAAAAGATCGCGAGGCCATAAATGCGGCGTACTGCGTGGCAGTACTGGACTGCATAAATACAATGACTTGCACGAGGCCAAGAAAACAAAGTAGAAGTATGGGAAGCAATAGTGCGAGTTCAATGGAAGATGCGCCTTTTTGATGTGCGTGTGTGCGTGATGGAAAGTATTTCATCGATGTTCCATTGTAACCCATTTTGTCTCGAGCTCGAACCATACTTTGTTTAGCAATTGTGAGATCCGATAGTAACAAGCCTTTCACAAGCGCAATGTTAGTACATTTGCGCTTGTGAGATGCACAATGGAGAAAAACCCTTGAATAAAAACGTTTATTCGTTGCTTAAGGTTTTCATCGTTTGTCCGACAGCTTTTTCCATGATTTTTTGAGCTTGTCCACCCTTGCCGTCTGCGCCCATAAATACGGTTCTTCCCGCAAAAATAACGCCCACTACGATGACTCCGAGTACCAAAGCGTATTCAATGGCGCTCTGACCGCGGGTTTTTTTCTTCATGTTTCTTGATGTGATTTTCATCATTTGCTTGCTCCTTGTCATTAAAACGGTAGGGATACAGTCACTTCCATTCCGAGACTGGGGTTTTCCTCCACCGAGTAATAGTTAAAGGCCTCGGCTTGTCTTCCATAGAGGTTGCTCTGAACAAATCCCTGGTAAAAGTGAAAGGAAGCCAATCCGATCCCAACCACCAAAGGAATGAGCAGGACATACTCAAGGAGTGCTTGTCCTTGGTTTGCTCTTCTATGAAATAGCGCTTTTTTGGCCATACACCCCTAAAACAAAGCAAAGCTCGGGCCAAGATAAGAGTAGAGTGGATTTTATGTATCTTGCTGATTTTAATAGAAAAAAACAAACCTCTTTACGGAGTTCTATCAAGGCGAGCCATTTTTCAGCGGCCCTGGATTCAAAGATGAGTCCTGAAAGCCACATACAGAAGTCTATACATCTGGCGTCTTAAAATTGAAGCTTATCAATCTTTTCTTTGGCTTTTTGATGGTATCGATCTGATGGTTCTGGCGCATATTGAAGTACTTCTTGATAAAGGTCCAAGGCGGCTGCAGGGTCAGCGGCCAGCTCTTCTTGCGCAAGCCCTTCAGCATAGAGCTCTTTGGCTTTTTGAAGCATTTTTTCTTCCGCTTGAGACAACAAGGTCGAAATTTCTTTTCCCGCTGGGAATTGCTTTTTTAGTGTTTTCAGACTTTGATAGGCTTTAGGTAGACTTTCTGTGTTTCTCATATCAACTTGAGCCTGTTCCAATTGGGATTGAATTTTTGTGTCGGTGAGCTGCTCAATATCTCGAAGCATTTTTTTTGCCGATGCTTGGTTGGGATGCCCTGAATCTTGAGCTACTTTTTGTAGAAGTTTCTGAGCTTCTCCCAACTCTCCTGCATCAAACTTTCTTGCACCTTCTTTGTATATACGTGTGAGATTTTCTTGATTCCTTTTCTGGGCCAGTTCAGAGCGGGCATTTTTTTCTTTTAAACTTCTGGCGTCTTTGATTTCTCGGATGATTTTTACGTCGTTGGGAGATAGTTCCAAAGCCTTTTCAAAATTGGCTATGGCCAGATCGAATTGGTTTTGCTCTACGTTTCGCTGTCCCATATCTATCCAACTTTTTATTTCTTCGAGTTTCTTCTGCTCGGCATTTTCTTTTTCTTGCTGCTTTCTTGCAAGGACTTGATCTAATTCTCGCCACTTTTTTTCTAGATCCAGCACTTCTGGATGACCCTCAAAATTTTTTTTAAGCAGGGTCAAGCGCTGCGCAGCTTTGTCCATGTTTTCGTCTTCGAGTTCTTTTTGCAAGCCTTCAATTTGAAATAGAAGAATGCGTTCTTCTTCTGCGGACAGTTTTCTATAGCTTTGACTCGTTTCGCTTTGAACTATAGGATTTTTTTGTAAAATTTTTTTAATATTTTCTCCCTCAAGAAGAAATAAAAAGAGAAGTCCGAGCAATAGACTCGAAGAGGAAAAAATAATTTTTTTCTTGAGAGAAGACTTCTTAAGATCAATTAAAGATTTGTCCTGGTAGGATTTTTCATTCCAATCAATAGATGGAGCATTATATTGAATTTGAATTTCTTTTTTTTGGGTCAGGGGTGCAACGTATGTTCTTCCTCCAGTATCCACATTTTGGCTAGGTGTGCTCTCAAAATCCGACTCAGGATCTTTCTGATGGTCTGATGTAGAAGGATCATTGATCGAAGGAGTTGTAACAGGAATGTCATCAAAAATACTTGGCTGACTGTCTACAGATCCTGAGATGACACTTGCCTCAGTGGCTCGGTCTAAAGAAATGTGAGAGTTTTGGATAGAAGGTTCCTCTGAGATTCCTTCTTCTAAAAAAGAATCAAGCAAGCTTTTGGGCTTAGGTGAAGCATCTGATTGAAGTTCATGCTTTGACAGGGAATCTTCATCGCTTTTATCTTCTAAATTTTTTTTATCGCTCTCATCATCTTCGTCTTCAGAAGACTCATATATTTTGGCGGTGATGGGACCAGAGGGTTCTTCAGGATCTTCGATCCCTTCACTTCCTTGTTTTACAGCAATAGCTTGCTCAAAAGATAGAGTAGAGGATACAGGTTCGTTGTTCTCTTGCTCTATAGAATTTTCTGAAGCATTTTCTTCGTCTTCTAAAAAATAATTTGGAAGCTTCACCCGGCTATCTGAAAGATGCGTATCATCTTCGCTTGCAAGCTCTGCCAGTGTTTTTTCTTGTTCAGAGATTTCCTGAAAAAAAACTGTGTTTTCAGACTGTGGGGACTCATGTTCTATGGATATCGAAAATGGTCCAATATGAAACACATCTCCAACTTCTATTTTTGTTTTTTTTTCTATGAAAGATTTTTTGTACAAGCTTCCATTTTTGCTGCCGAGATCTTCAATATATAAGCTTTGAAGATCCCAAAAAATTTTTATATGTTTGCGTGAAACATCGACATGACTCAAAACTAGATCTGAAGACTGAGACCTTCCAATGACGGTTTCTCCTTGTTTGAGGTCTTCCTGAGAGAAGAATTTTCCATCTTTTCGAATCAGTAATTTCATGATTTCAATTGTTCTTCAGTTTGTCCTGAGCGTCCTGAATCAATGTCTCTATTTGAGAGGCTATGGTAGAATCAAAATCAACAGCAAGTGAATAAGCTTTTTTCCACTCAATGATGGCGCGATCATAATATAATTTTTCATACTCTCTGGCACCATTTTCTCTGTGATGCTCAATGGTTTCTAATAGGCGTTTTTTACATCGATCCAAAAGTAGTCGTGCTTTTTCATTTTCTGACTCTGTAGCCAGTACACTTTGCAGAAGTGGAATGGCCGCAGCATAGTCTTTGAACTGAACGTACGAAAGAGCTCTTTCCATAATTGAATCAATGTCAGAACGTTTTGCGGCCGGATATGACTTTGTATTTGGGTTTGTTGAGATCGATGTTGAGTTAGCTAGAGAAGTCTCTTTTTGGCTCTCCACCGACTTTGAAGAAGGTGTAGAGTCTTTTGACTGGCTGGAATACGCTGCCCAGGCTAAGACGAGAATCATTAGGCTATAAAGAACGAATCTTTTCGATAGCTTGATTTCGGGAAGCTTGATGGATTTTTTTTGCTTGGATGAAAAGAAATCTTTGGAACGAAGCTTCTCAGATTTTATTCGCAGTTCTTTGGACCACTCTTTAGAAAAAGATTCAATTTTCTTTTTTGCTTGAAGGATTTTTTCGGCGGTGACTGCGTAGCCAGTATTTTTGGGAGCCTTCTTTCCTACGACAAAGAGATACTGACCAATTCTAAGCTCATCCTGAATGGCAATTTTTTTTGGAGCTGCGGGGTCAATTCTTGTACCATTGACAAAGGTTCCATTCCTACTTCCCATGTCTTGAATGTGGCAGGCCTTTGGACCCACAAAAATTGAAGCATGATGTCTGGAAATATTGTTTTGTGCCAATACAACATCATTTTGCTCTGTTCTCCCGAGTTTGATTTCTTCTCCCATAAGAATGATCACTTGATCTTTATATTCTTCATTGAGTCCCGAGAGATACCAGCTGTAATGAATTGAACTCACTTTCGATCCGCCTCTTCGATGGTGCGCTCAATGGCTTCGTAAAGATTGTTCCAATCTTCAAAACTTGCTGCTTGACTCTGATAGACCTGACCTGTTCTCCATTGATGAACTTTTTCAGCCAATCGAACAATGGGCGTGTTGATGGTCTTGGTACTTAGCCAACTAAAGAGTGTTGCGAGAAGAAAAGCAAGAGCAACAAAAAGAATAGAAAGACGCTTGGACTCCGTCAATTCTCCGGCAGCTTCTTGGGTAGAAAAAACAATTTTTGCAACGCCCAAAATGCTATATCTTCCGATGCTTTCATCATAATCTCGAATGGGATGAACAAAGATTTGCGAACCGTCGGGTAGCGTGGGGCTTGGAGGAATGGCCTGATCACTGTTGTGTGATAAAGCCTCCAAGACAAAGGGGTCTTTTGGAGATTGGTTGATTTTTGATATGGGGGAAAGAATACGACCTTTGCTGTTGATAATAAAGGCCTCCATGACGCCAGATTCTCTAATGACAGAATCGGTATCAAGCAATAAGTCATTTTTTACTTTTAGATCTTCTTTGTTTTTTTCTGCAAGGTAGCGAACCAACCCTTGAGCTCTTTTGATCGACTCTGTAGCCAGTCTTTGTTGTAAGAGCCCCTTAAAAGACATGGAACCAATAAGAGCAAGAACCATAAGAGGTATAAGATACAAAACAAACAAACTTGACCAGAGAGATTTGCTTTTTTGCGATCCTGCAACAACTTTTGTTGCTGCAACATAGAGACTTTTCCCTGCCTCAAACTGATCTTCTACAGGCGACTTTTGTAGGTTTTCTGATTGAAATTCTACCAGGACATCTCCGAAAAGAACTTGATCTTTGTTTTGGAGAATGGAGCTGGTGATGGCCTTTCCATTGACCAAAGTCCCATTTGAGCTACCTAGGTCAACGAGAGTGACTTTTTGATTCTCGACTATAATTTGTGCGTGCTTTCTAGAAATTTGCTTTGAGGGCAGTTGAACGCCGCTGTCGCTACCTCTACCAATGAAGTACTTTCCCTCTTCGAGAGGAATTTTTTTCCGATCAATGGGTCCGGATACGATATAAAGTGAGTGCATAGACATCATTACACTTGATAGGAGAGTTGGTCTCCAACGCAGGTTTGAGTTTTTTGAATGACCCCACAGGGAAGCTCAAGAACTTTTTTGCTTCGCCTTACCCCTAGTTCCAGGCGAAAAGGTCGTAGGTTTTCTTTGGCTTTAAGCACTGTATTGTCTTGGGAGAGAAACAGGACATCAATGGGAAAATGCATAAAAAATGTATGAATTGAGGAACAAGGCTCAATCCACATGCCTTCCCCATTGTCGAATGATTTTCTTCCTAAAAGTCCTCGTAGGCGCATGAAAAAATTAAGAGCATACTCCGCACGTTCACATAAAAGAGTATGTTTACTGACATTCTCAACACGCATTAGAATATTCCTTGTGCCAAAAAGTTCAATAAGGTGGGACCCAGAACCACAATAAAAATCGCAGGGAAAATACATACAACCATAGGAACCAATACGAGCTGAGAAGCCCGAGCTCCTGCGCTCTCCGCATTTTGAAAACGTCTTGTACGCAGTTGATCTGCTTGCGCTCTCAAGACGTCCCCAATCGAAGCCCCGAGTTGATCAGCTTGGATCAAGAGGCTTGAAAAAGAAGAGATCTCTTCAATTTGCAGCCGGTCTGCGAGACTTCTGAGGGCATCCGAGCGAGAAGTGCCCAATCTAATTTCTTTGAGTAAATGTTGAAATTCCTCGATCAAAGCATTTTGCTCCATTCTCTGTGCCATTCTCTGAATGGAGGCTACAAAGTCGAGTCCGGCTTCAACAGAAAGTGTAAGAAGGTCCAGCGTAAAAGGAAGAACTCGAATGATGGCCTTTCTTCTCAATCGAATGCGTTCTTTGAGCCAAAGGTCAGGGAAAAAAAAGCCCCCTATGATTGAAAAGATCCAAGTGCTTGGACTCATGCTGCTGCCAATGGCGCCAAAGATATAAAAAAGAAATACTGGAGAAAATAAGGTCATTACTACTTTGAATGAAAAAAACTCATCTGGGTTGATTTCATTTCTAAGATTGGCCCTGATCAAGTCCTTTTGATATTGAGGTCTCTTCTTTTCTACATATGCGGCAGCCCATTGAGGGAAAAGGCTAGAATATAAAAGGGGTACGCAGGCATAGTATATGGGGTAAAACCATTTGAGCAGGGGCGTTTTGTTGGGTTTGACGGTCTCGTCTTCTACGCCCAATCTTTTGCGAGCGGCAATTTGTTGTTCATCGGGGAAAAGCACAAGAACGAACACAAAAACTGACGCAAAAGCCAAAAAATAAATCATCCCACGTACAAAAGCGTCGGAAAAGAGTATGTTAATGATCTGGTTCATCTATATAATATAGTATTGTAACTCGTCTTTCGAAAAACGCACAGCCTTTGACCCCTTGCTAGCCTCTCTCTACATACTTATTTTTGATTTTTTGTCCCCGTCAATGCAAACTTCTTGAGACGATTGTAACGTTTTTATGGTACTCTATAAAGGTTAAGTTATTGATAATGTGAGAAAACTTTTTTCGATGGGGTAGGAGGCTTTTTGCGCAAGCACATCGAGAGGCTTTTCTACTGTAGCGATACAACAGTTATGAAAAAAAGAAAAATATTTCAATCACTTGTAAGCTTTTCCTTCTTTTTTATCAGTACTACACTTAGTCCTTTGGTTTCTGGGCAGAGAGCTCGGGCTGAGATGAAGCAATATATGTCAATCGCAGGGTTTTCGTCTCAAGATGACGCAACCAAGAATTTTCGATCCGAATTGATCTTAGACCTTTCCGAGTTTTCCGATGTGCAGCTTGTAGATGATGCGCAAATTCAGGAAAAAATCGCTCAAGCTTCATCTTCAGAAGAACTCAAACAAGCCAAAGAAAAGGTAGGACAAGGGTACCAGTTTTTCAATGAAGGAAAAGCCTTGTATCAGAATCTAGACCTCAACAAGGCAGCGGCTGTTTTGAATCAATCGGTCAAGAGCTATAGAGAGGGAATTGCAGCCCTACGAGATAGTCACTACTTGCTTTTTTCTCATTTGTATTTGGGAATGACTTTGATTTTTGCCGGTCGACAAAAAGACGGAGAAAAAATCATTCGAGAAATGGTGATGTTGGATACCGAAAGAAAAAATCGACAGCTTCCCATTCGGGAGTTTCCTCCCAAGATCATCCAGGCACACAAAAAAATTACAAAAGAAGTTTTGGCCATGCCTAGTGGAAAACTTGTAGTCACAAGTCAGCCTGAGGGTGCAATGTTATCAGTGGATGGCATGGAAATTGGCAGAACGCCACTTTCTATGGAAGGTGTCCCCAAGGGCATGCACTTTATGTCTCTAGAAAAAGAAGGTTATGAGCTAATTTCAGAGCCTATATTGGTCCAAGAAGGTAATTTTAACTATAGCAAGTCTCTTGAAAAGAAGGCCTCATATCAGATTGCTACAAGCAAAGAAGAGTCTGAAGCTCAGAAAAAACAATTGCTCGCAATTGCCAAGCAAATTGGTGTCGATCATATCATTTTGGGCTCAGTTGTATCCGGAGATAAATCAACGATAGAAGCTCAGGTATTTCATACGCAAAGCCAAAGTTTCTCGCCCGTGCTGACTCAGAGTGTTTCAAAACATCGATGGGACAAAGCTGCGGGAAAAATCTCTCGAAAAATTCAAGAGCAACTGAAAAAAGACCATCGGGTGGAAATCAAAACTCAGCCTACCCAAGTCTTGTCAACAGGCTTTGAAGAAAGTGTGATTCCTCAAGCTTCTTCGATGAGAAAGTCGAGACAAAAAAATACGGGGGAAGCGGCCATCTATCAAAAGTGGTGGTTTTGGACAGCCATTGGCGTGGCTGTGCTTGGAGGTGCTGGACTCATTTTTTTAGGAGGCGGGGATTCAGAGAGTAACATTCTCAGTATCACAAATCCTTTGAACTAGATGAATGTCTTGCAGTACATAAAAATAAGTTTTTTAAGTTTTCTTTTCTTTTTATGTTGTAAGGAAACTCCCTTGGGTAGGGCTGATACTTCTCTTATTGTTTCTCCCATGAAGGGAGAACAAAGTAGAGCTGCAGTGCAAGCCATAGAAAATGAGTTTCAAAAATTTGAAGGTCTGGTTGTGATCGAAGCCCAAAGGGTGCAGGACTTTTTACAGAAGAAAGGCATGCAAACTTCCGCGAGGCCGAAAGATCTTACAGAGATTCATCGTAGATTTCAGGCCCTTGAGCAGCAATATCGCAATGTCGAAGACTTAGATCAGGCAGAGACAAAAGCAGGAGATCTTCTCTCTCTCTATCGAGACGCGTTTCCTTCCATGGATGCCTTTGAAGGCGCAGGTAAAACGCTTTTTTTGCGGGCCTTGATCCGATTGGCTTTGGATAAAAAAGTAGAAGCAAAAGCAGACATGGAGGATATGTTTCTTTTAGATCTAGAATTCCAAAACCACTCTATTTCCACATCGCTGTATAGTCCTGATGTGATTTCTTTTTATGAGCGATCGAAAAAAGATGTGATGAAAAGGGAGCAAGGAGATCTCTTGATCTCGACGCAGCCCAAAGGGGCAAACATAAGAATCAATGGAAAAGATTTTGGCCTCAGTCCTTTGAGCATTTCCAACCTAAGTGTAGGCGAGTATTGGATCTCTGCGCAGCAGGGAGATCAAACGCAAAGTGAAAAAATCTTTTTGTCTCAAGGTCAAAATGAAAAAGAAATCAAACTGCTATCCTCACTTTCGGGACAGGGCGTTTCAGAGTATTTTGATGTTGTAGACTCTGGAAAGGTTGAGGCTGATCGGAATGCATTTTTAGATGAAATGGGTTTGAGTCTGGGGGCCGATATCATTGTGTTTTTATCGGCGGGAGAGGGTTTGGTTCGTGGACAACTCTTTGATCAGCGTTCTCAAGATCTCTCAACAATCATCGAAGCCAAAGATCCTCCTGCTTTGATCGATGGCTTGGTGACTCAACTAGATGAGCATGGGTACGTCATTCGTAAGGGTGAGGACTCTTCAAGTGTTTCTTCAATATCCGAGCCAAATCTGAGTCATGTTTTGCCTCCTTCCCCAGAAGAAGAGGTGTCTCAAAACGTGCTTCCCACCTCTAGCTCTGCAAAGCATCGGACAAAAGCTAGCAGGCCCATATGGAAAAATCCATGGATTTGGGTCGGAGCTGGAGCCGTTCTTGTGGGAACAGGTGTAGGACTAGCCTTGTTTACAGATGTGTTTTCTAGAGGGCCATCGACTACCACATTGACGGTGACGGTGCCATGACAATGTCTTATTTGTATAGGGCATCGTGTTGTTGGATGTTTGTGTTGTGCATTCTTTTTCCTGCGCATATTTTTGCTCAAAACCTTTCCGAAGCTGCTGGGCCCAAGAAACCAGTTTCTATCATTGTTGACGAGGTCAAAGCAGGGGAAGGTTTGGAGTCGCAGCTTCCTCGTGTGAGAAACGCACTTTATGAGGCCTTTTCTCAGATGCCCATGGCCAGGCCTCTGGCTCCGGTGAAAGTCGATCGCGCCAAAAAATTGGTGTTTGTTTCTCCTTCAAGTTCCAAAGCTGATCCTGCTCAAAAGCTCAAAGCCGCTAGAGTTGCATTGGAGGCAGGACAACAGGCTTTTGTTCAATTTGATTATAAGAATGCCGAGAATTATTTGCTTGGGGCTCGAGATGCATTCATTGTGAACCTTCCCTACCTTGAAACCAATCGAGAGCTGATCGAAGTACACATGCTTTTGGGTCGACTGTATTTGGCCATGAAAAAATCCAGCCAAGGGCAAGAAGCTCAAAATTATGATGAACGTGCGCGCAGCGAATTCCAAAAAGTAGTGTATTTGGATCCTACAAAAAAAAATCTAGCCTCTCAGTATTCACCTGAAGTCGCACAGGTCTATCAAGAAGTTCGAAAGTCCATTGAGGATAAGGGATTGCTCCGCTTGCAGATTGAAAGCAATCAAAATGTAACCAAGATTTTTGTAAATGGAAAATACATGGGAACCTCTCCGATTCAAATGAACGTGATTCCTGGAGAGTATTTTATAAGGGCCGAAAAAGAAGGCTTTAAGTCTTGGTATGGACCTCAACATTTTTCCAAAAGTGTTGAAAAGCTTCATATCGAGCTCAAAAGTGATGGATTTTCTGATCAACTCGCAGATCTCTATCGGGTAAGAGAGGGAGCGGAGCAAAACGCGCTGGACATTGAGGACCTGGTGGCATTATCTGAAAAAAGCGGCTGCAGGCTGATTCTTCTCGCCAACTTTGAGCAGGCTACGGGAGAGTATAGACTCCTGGGGCAGCTTTTTGATGCTCAGAATAGGGAATTTTCTCAAGTCGCTTTCGCGAGTCTCGGTCCTACGGTTGAAAACTTGAGGGACACGAGTTTTGATTTGGCGTTTACGCTGATAGGCTTTTTGCAGGAAGACGGCCTCATTGCTGGAGGGCCAACCGCGATGAACAAGGCTCGACCAGATCTTACAGTAGGAAGCCAAGATCGCCCTAGTTCCAACAATCAAAGCAAGCAGAACATCAAAAAGCCTTTATACAAACAATGGTGGTTCTGGGTAGGTCTGGCAGCTGTAGGCGCAGGCGGATACTTTGCCGTGCGAGGCCTTCAAAATTCCAAAAGCGGAATAGTCATCGACAACTCGGGGAATTTTTAAGAAAATAATATGTGCTTAATAAAGCGAGCCCAGAAGTATAAAGCATTGGAGTTTCCGGGAAATCCTACAAGTAGGGGCCGATAGACTTTCTTAATTTTTGCGGTTTCTTGAGTAGTTAAAACAGAACCTGCCAGTGTAGCTGGAGGAATGTACTGAACTTCCATAGGCGTTCCCTCTTTGAGGTCATCCGGACTGATAGAAAAAGCCAAATGTACGCTTATCTCATTCCATAATGCCCCTTCAATTTGCTCTTTTACTTTCACTTTTGCCTGATTGTAATAGGCTTCTCCGGGTGGAACTGAGATAAACGAGTCTTTATATTTTAAATCTAACAAAGCCATGGCTTCATTCGAAGGTAAAATTCTCCGGTAGCAGCCTTTAGAGAAAAAATGCAAATCGCCATCTTTTTCTACGACATCGAGTGTATGTGGGAGATATTGTCTTCTCCCAGAAAAGGACTGTTTATTTTTTACGTCAATGTTTGTTGCATTAGGGTACCAAAGACTTTTGCCGATATTTGATTCATGCTGAAAGAAACTACGAAACTTCTTTTTATCTTTACTTACGCAAAGATAAACATTCCATTTTTGATTTGTAAAACTAGATTGAGGATGAACGGCACCTTCAAAAAGGTAGATAGCATTGCTATAGTCCAAATTATTAATAGCAGCAGCACCAGTACTTTTAGTCATAATATGGAATTGGTCGATCATCAGTTGCTTATAGGTCTGCTGCTTATCTGAACTCCAAGAACTATAGGGAGGTGTGAGGTTAACGGAGATCCCTTTCAATGAAAACTGATATGTTAACCCTTCTTGAGAGCATAGCGCAGCCAGATTTTGGTTTGCTGGATAACTCTTGGCATTGTCATATTCTGCATCTACGATCTTTGTTTTGTTGATGGTTGGAGAAGTGACTTGATACATATAGTCCCTATATTTTCCAAAGCGTTTGTATTCAGTCCCGAAGGCAATAGCGGTATCGTAAAACTCTTTATACTTATCAGGATCTTCGTCTTTATGTTTGTAAATGGAGGCTGAATCTCCCACGGTAAATCGAAGATCCGTCCAAGTCGCAAAGCCTCTTTGATCTGGCGTAGAAAACTGCGAAAAGGCATGAGCGGTTTTTTTTGGCTCAACAGGTTTAGGTGTAGCTTTTTCTTCGACCTTTATGGTTACCGAAGATTGGTTATTCTCAAATTGAGCTTCATCGCAGGCAGCAATATGAATTTTAATGTCTTTTTTCCCAGAAGCTTTGAAGTACACCTCGAGATTTGGCTTTTTGGAAGTGAGATTGATTTCAGAAGGGAGCTTCTTTTTTGCTTTTTTATCCGAAAAGAGAGACGCATCCTCTGCAGAAACTGTAATGCTACAGTCGGCGGATACATTTGTTGCCGTAATGTTGAGTGTGCCAATGTCACCCTCTTTGATTTGATTTGGAGCACTCAGAGCAATCGTAGGAGCCGCAGTTGTTTCATCTTCGTCGTCTGAGGTTTCTTCATCTTCTTTCCCTATATTGAGGGTCAGCTCATTTCCATTTTCTGATCCGTTGAGCGTGATGCCATCTTCGGTATGTACTTGAAGAGAGGGTAGGGTGTCAGAGCTCTTGGCCTTGACGTATAAGAGCTGCTTTGCTCCAGGTGTAAATTGTACTTTCAGACTTTCTGAAGGGCTTTTTGCAGCCTTACAGTCTTGTGCGGAAGTAAAAATCTGACCCTCAGTGATGTCCAATT
Source organism: Bdellovibrionales bacterium (assembly GCA_020434365.1). Classification (GTDB taxonomy): domain Bacteria; phylum Bdellovibrionota_G; class JALEGL01; order JALEGL01; family JAGRMV01; genus JAGRAX01. The sequence continues at coordinate 5,991 of JAGRAX010000018.1, read as the reverse complement.
CGATTTCATGTGCAGCCTTGTCAAAAGCCTCTGAATTTAGTGTTACAATAGAACAGCCGTCTTCTCCATCTGCAATCTCGATATTAATGTTGGGTTCAGGATCTGCTTTGGGCTTGCCGTTATCAGCCATTGCAAGCACTTTTTCTTTGATGCTTTTAAGATCCAAGGATATGGCTTCGGAAGAAGGCTTGATTTCAACATCTGTATTCAATGTGTAGAAGCGAATGTCTAAAGTCTCAGGCCACTGATCCATGGCGCCTTTCCCTACAGTATTTTGTAAGTAGGTTGTGACATTGAGGTAGACAATATTTGGCGTTGCTTTTTTGTCAGAGGACACATCAACCTTCATGTCTACGATGGCCTCTGGATTTGGAATCAGCGGAGAGTAACCATAAGCACACTGACTAAGAAAGAAGCCATTGCCACGAAAGCGATTCATAAGACCCGAATCTTCATGTACCTGTTTGATTTGCTCTTCACTCAAACCGAGCTTGTCATTGATTGGAATTTCAAAAGAAACTTCAAGCTTATCTTTGCTGTTGGTGCTTAGAGGAATCCCCACGCAGACTTCTGAGCCGTCTTCTTTGGTTTCAAATGTTAAATTTTTTACGTCTTTGTCGATCTGAATAAAAAGATTTTCACGTTGTTCATTTTTAGTGAGGACAAAAGAGGTTTGATATTTATACGTATCTCTGAACAGAGGTTGGAAGTCAGGGGATCCGCTTTCTCCCATATTGACTTCAATGTCGGAGATACTTTTCTCTGTAACTTTTTTGGCTGCGGCATCGTATAGATGGAACTGTTTTGACCACTGGTCACCTTCGAGGGTTGCAGAAAAGTCTAGTTGCAAAGAGTCCTTTTTTTCTTCTTTCTTCAATTCGCCAAGAATCGAAGTCCCTGCCGTAACGAGCATAGCATAGACTCCTTTGGGCGTGTTGCAATAGCTTAGATAATTTTCGGTTTGAATAAAAATCTGATCAATTGTGGGCTTAAAACTTTTGTTAATTTCATCCTTGGCGATTTTTTTTAAATTGCCATAGCCGATGTTTGCCACGTCTCCTTTGAGGACAGCTTTTTTGGCTTCGTCCTCTAGCATCATGTCAAAATTTTTCATTTCGGGATTGACGAGATTTCCAAATATAATTTTTGAAGGATCAAATTTTCCGGTCGATATTAGATGAAGTTGGTGGACTTTAGAACCCGTGCATTCATTTGTAAAACTCGTTAGATCTTTGGTATAGGTCAAGATGTTCTCTGCAAGGATTTTTGACTTAAGATCTCCTGGCCATTTGTCTCCAATCTTTACATGGCCATTGATTTTAAGGCCCAGGCTAAACAAAATGGACACAGCGTCCACGCTGTCATCTTCGGGAGAAAAAATCTCTGTGAGCTCCTTGACCTTGCTTTCGGGTTTATCAATTTCTGGATGTAAAAAAACCGAGCTGAAATTTCCTGAGGAGTTTTTGGAGTCTAGTTCTGTCTTAGGTTTATCGTCATTGGGTTGGACTTTGATGCTGAGATATCGGCCTTCTTTTTTTTCTATCGGGTGTCTTGAAGCTTTTTCACCTGAACAAGCTCCCAACAATAATATACTTACAATCAAAGAGATAGAGAGATGCATATTTGAAATGATGTTTCTTTTCATAACAAACTCCTATTAAAAGAATCCCGTGACGCCTTGTCCGACAAAGTGAATTGTAAGAATGTCGATCTCTTCATTTCCTTCATAGCCGGATTCAGCCAAACTCGTTTTGCCTCCATCTAGGCTTAAGGTTTGTTCCAAACGTTCTTTCATTCCACTGGCTTCCTCCAGAAAGGCAAAGAAATCGTAGAGGGAAATGTATATGTATAGTGATCCGTAAATGGTGATTCCTGACTTTCGAGATTCTCCACGAACCTTAAATCCCAGTTTTTTGAAACCGTCTGAGGCTTTGGCAAAACCAGTAAATCGAACGTGGTTTTTTTTGAGGACTTCTCCTGCAATGCCAGAAAAGTCCATTTTGTCGAAATCAGAGTCGATATAGTCTCCTTCGATGAGTCCTTCCATGACTAAGTTTTTATAGTCATATCCCATTGCACCTTTTTCAGGAAAAAAGTCGTAGAGTGACATATCCGGCGCTTTGGGAAGTCCGCTGAGAACAAAGCCCCCATCGTCAGGGTCATATGTAAAATCAAAGTTGACCGGAGTCTCTTTTGCGGAAGTGATGCCTTCTACACCAAAGATAATATCAGCGTGGCCTATGTATGATTCAAATGCGCCTCTTTGGTCGAACTCATCCACTTTGGAGCAAGATACTATGCCGAGGATAAGGCATAAGAGCAGTAGCTTTTTTGATGTGTTGATCATATATGGCTGTCCCCTTTGGTATTCATGTTCTAACAAAACCAGCACCCTTTTACCAGAAATCGCATCATGACTCAATGCATGATTTCAATCTTTTTCAATGTGCCATTTTTGATAAAAAAGTTGATATATTGTATACTTAGGCAGCAAGCCTATTCAATTTGACCTCAGAAATCCATCAGTTAAATTAATAAAAAATCTATATTTATAAATAAACTTACATTGTAAGTTTTCTGGATGTTAGTCGATAAAAGTCAATTGAAAGCCCATGGCATCGTGACTGCCTGGAGCCAGAACATAGCCATCAGATCTTTGAATCTGGTCATCTGAAATCTCATATCGATCTTTAAAACCTTGTGACAATACGGGTTCTGTGAGCATGTTTTTAAGACTATAAACCTTCGGCGATCCTCCAGTTTGAACTTCGTCATAGGGAATTGCGAGCCACATCACTGCGTGGACCTTGGTAGTGGTATTGGTTGAAAGTTCTTCTTTTCCCAATTTTTTGAGCTTTGCATTGAGGAGAATTCGTTGATTTTTGTTCTCTTTGGCATAATCAATAAACCCCTGTCCAGGACTCACTCGAAGGTATTTCGCAGACTTTAAGTCTCCCAAGATATAGTGAAGGTCGATTTCAAATGCCAAAAGATCTTGGTCATTCACAACGATTCGATCGTACTTTTCAGAAATATTATGAAACGCGCGCTCATAGTTGTTGTGTTTTCCTTCACTTGGAATCGAAGAAATGAGCTCAATCGAATTGTTGGTTTCGTTGAGGCACAACACAAAAGAAATTTTTTCATCGATAGGTTTGTCTTTTCCAACATAAAGAAATCGATCCAAATAATCCAGGCGCCAAGCATCTGCATCTTGATCTTTAAATCCAAAGAAAATGTCAGATCTCAATTGGTCGTATAAGAATTTTTGATATTTTTGATTTTCACTCAAAGTATTTGGAGAGATTTTGATGGTTACGCCAAAGTCGACCATTTTTGTTTTGTGATGATTGCATAGGCCAGCACTGGTAAAGTCCCTTAGCCTCTTTCTTTTATTGACCGCATCATGTTCAAAAGGAGCAAAGACTCGATCAAATTTTTGGACAAAACTGCCTTGAGATAGAAATTCATCAAATTCAATTCCGGCATAAGAGTAGAGGGGGTAGAAAGTATCAATTTGCTCCTTTGTAACGAGAGTTTCAGAATCCTTTTTGTCTACAATCCCGATATCCATGTTGTCAGGAGATATGTCGTTGTTTTTTGTTGGAGGCCAGTGATTTGCATAAAAGTTTTTTTCAATTTTTTCTAGCCGCTCGAAAAAAACGGTTCCCCATCTGTTTTTTTTCATCGATCCAGTTTGAAAAGGAAGCAAGTCATTCTCCTGATCTGTTTCCTCTATGCTTGGGGTTTCCTCTTCTAGAACAACTTCATTTGTCTCTTCGTTTTCTTGCTCATTGGGTACAAGATCTGTTGAATTTTGATGGGTATTTTGAGGGTCTCCTGAGTTTATATTGTCTAGGGCCACATTTGTTATGCCACCCGCAGGCTTTGTATGATCTCCACTTGAGCTGGGACGATCATCTGGGCCATTCAAATTTTGATTTGTCGGATTTTCATTTTTTCTTACCTTTGTGGTTCGATCATCCAGATCTAAGTTCGCAAGGACAAATTCTTCTTGATTTTGAGTAGATGGATCTTCAGTTGTAAGATCGGAATTTTCATTGATTTTGTCAGAATTTTCCGTCTTTTTTTTATCTACAATGGGCTGACTACTCTTACCTTTGTAGTGATCAAATCTAATCGCAAGCTCCGCGGCTTTTTGGTAGCTAGGCTTCCTCCATACTTGAGTAGCATCCTTATTTTCTAGTTTGAAGGTGATTTTTCCCAGAGGGGCTTCAAGTCCTTCGATCTGCTGATTGAAAGTTGAGGTGCTTGTGGTTTGTCCGTAGACAATACGAATTTTTCCACTGTCAAAACCGATATTCGGATCCTGGAAAAAAGTAGTCTCAGAACCTACTTGCTCAATGACATAACCTTTTGATTGTGCAATGTCTGGATCTACGCATATGGCTGCACCGACGATCCCCAATCCCATTTTTAAAATTGCAGCACCTGTTTCTACCGTTACAACTTTGGGCGTAAAGGCTTTTCGAAGAATATTTTTTGTAGCTTCGGGGATGTTGGCTAAGGTTTTACCCTGGAGATATGCAAGGACATCCGCGTTGTTTTGGTCAAGCTGCGCAATCTTAGTTTTGATTTCTTTGATTTGTGTTTGAATGTTCTGATCAGACTGGGCGTTTCCGCTTAAGAGAGAATTTTTTGTTTCAAGGGTTTGTATGTAACCTGCTTTTTCCCCAGCATATTCCAAAGCCTTTTGATAAAGCGACTCATCCTCGCCTAAAAAATTTCTTAAAACATCTGGGGTTTCATTGGGTAAGATTTTCCCAATCTCCAATCCATCCAAAAAAATGCCTGTAACTGGCTTTTCATAAAAAACCTCGACCCATTTGCTGTCGTCGCCGATGCATGTTTCTTTTAGACTCAAAATATTTTCTCTGTATTCGGAGCTTTCCAGAATGGCCTTTAGGGTTTCGTTTTGTGTCTCCTCGGGATTCACTGAAACTAGATTTCGATCGATCATGGCTCCACCGTATGCGCTGAACGCTTCCGCAATGTCATAGGCATCTGATCCCGTCACGTCTTCTAAGGTTGGTAAGGCGGCCTGAATTTCTTGGATGGATTTTTGGCTGTCGGAAGGGAAAAAAGCAAATTTATAGTAAGCGTCTGCTCCCTGTAAATCGAGGTCCACAGATTTGGCCTGAAGCTCTTGAATGCGAAGCATACGATCGGGCCTTTCAATTGATATATTTGCAGTGGGTCTCTCCCCATCTAAAATCGAACATGAAAATAGAGCAAGACTAACAGGTAAAAGAATAGAAGCGTGAATTAAACTTTGACGATGTTTCATGGCTTAGCCCCCTACGGTTAAGTTTTGTCCGTCTAAGAGTTTGTATAAAATAACGGGATACTTTGTGGTGTTTCGTTCTTCGGGTTCTTCGGAGATTGCAAGACCACTGTCAGTAGCGACAAACACATCTAACAAGGTTTCGGGAAAAGATTTTTTCATGCTTCCGATGGTTTGGTAAATGGAGAGTTCTGATATGACACGACTTCCATCTTTGAGAAAATACCCTTCGACTTCAAAGCCTAGTTTTGTAAAGCCATCAGAAGGCCCCAAGATTTTGTCGATGATGATGAGGTTTTTGTTTTTGGGATAGCCTCCAAAACCTGAAAAGCTCAAAGGGTCATTGGCTTTGATGCCTTTTTTTTCTAATTCTCGATTCACCTCTTCAAGGACATCTTTGGGAAAATGCTCTTTAAGAGATATCGGGCGTGTGTCGATGACACCAGAGAGAATGAGGCGGTCGCCTTTATCGTTGCCTGTAATAAAAATGGTTTGAGGTACATAGGTATCTGCGCCTACACCTTCGACACCAAATTGAATCAAGGCAGAACCTACAAAGCCTTCAAACGAACGCTTTTCATCAAAATCGTCCACCTTTAAACATGCAACGAATAGAAGAGGAATCAGAAAAATTGTAAACCAGCGAATGTGATTTTGTATGATCATATATACTTTTAGATGCAGCA
>JAGRAX010000189.1 GCA_020434365.1 Bdellovibrionales bacterium | reverse complement strand
GACATTGATTGGTAGCGTCAAGTTAACTGGTTATCTCATTGATTCACGCTGACGCACAAGCTGACAACCGAACCCGTCTGCATTCCTGCATTGGCCAGTGCTGAAGCGGAGAGATGGGCAACGGTGGTAAACGCTGAAACTCACATGCTGGGGTGGTCGCCAAGCAAGCAGGCTGTACTGGAGCTTGCTGGTAGTTGTGGTCGGCTGCATTGATGAGTTAGCGATGATTTTAATCGGTACCCGGTGACTTTAATAGTGACTCAAACAAAAAAGGCTTAGACCATTTCTGATCTAAGCCTTTACTTTGTTTGGCTCCCCGGGACGGGCTCGAACCGCCGACCCAGTGGTTAACAGCCGGTCCCCCGAAAACAGAGTATATTTAATTTCAGTTAGTTAGCGCACTCTGCCCCGCGTTATAGTGACCTGAACTGACAGCAATGCCCTCATTTTGACTGACCTGCGTCACGATCGCGTCACGTGGTCATGATCTTTGGGGGAACCTTATAAATTAATGCTACGGCACATCGGTTTGGTATGGCTAGCTTTGCATTTCTCCTGCTTGGTTCAGCACAAACGCATAAAGCGTTTCGTGCAGATAAAATCCTGCTTCCGCCCGCAGCCTATCCAGCAGCGGTTTG
>JAGRAX010000188.1 GCA_020434365.1 Bdellovibrionales bacterium | reverse complement strand
CCCACTTCACTCTGGATGGAGCAGGCGACACTACATTGTCAGATACAGAGTGTGTTCAGGTCCATGTGTCATTCGGGGTTACGTGGTTTGCCTTGTCCGGTGCCAGAACAGTTTACGGCAGGATGCATGTTTTGAAAAGCATCGTGGCGCGACCATCGGTTCGGCGCCTAAGCGTCACGTGACGCGGGCAAGTGGCGACCCTTGCCCAAACAAAAATCCGTGCCCACATCGGACACGGATTCTCAAGCAGATACCAAAAAAGCCAGTTCTCGTGCAGCACGCCCGGAGGGATTCGAACCCCCGACACCTGGTTCCGAAGACCAGTGCTCTATCCACTGAGCTACGGGCGCAAATCTAACGGTAGTCTACCACTGGGACGCTGATTCCGTCCAGACGGCGAGATTGGCAGCGCGAACATGTCTGCGTCTTCTGCACAACGCACCGTGCTGAGTCCGTTTGCATGTGTATACATTGTGTTGACACGATGATGCGATGGGGATATCATGCACGTGCTTGAAAGGAGCATGCCATGCCAAGGCAGAATGCCATGCGGGCCAAGAGCGCCAACATCCACATCCGGATCGCCCCCGAAAAGCGGGAGTTAATCGACCGCGCCGCGAGCATAGCGGGAAAAACTCGCTCCGAG
>JAGRAX010000187.1 GCA_020434365.1 Bdellovibrionales bacterium | reverse complement strand
CATCTTACCTACAAGAGTGATCGATCCTGTATTGCTGGGCAGGGTGAACTCAAAAGAAAAAAATTTGATCCTATATTTAACATCAATCATACATTAGCTATGTTGAGGGCTAATAATCATCGATTGATTCGAAGAACTTGGAACACGACCAAATGTTTGGCATCACTGGAGGAGCAGTTATGGATCTACATCGACTTTCATAACAATGTAATAACAAATGAAAACATAAAAATGCCCTCCGGTTGAGTTTAACATCTTGAATTTCAATCAGCAGATCTTGCTAAAGTGTAGCTGATCCATCCATGGGAGGGCCTTTCTCATGGCCATCCAGGCCATGAGATCAATGGCTTTAAGAATTTGATTTTCTTAAAAAGCAGGTTCCAAAGGGGGCGAGCTGGATAAAGAAAATTTTCGGGAAATACCAACCCTGAAGGGTGGTAGCATTGCTGAATTCCGGACACCGTTGGGGAGTTTTATCAACACGAAAGTGGACCAGTTCCTAATCAAAACCAGTACGTTTTTCGAAGCTGAACATAAAAATATCTTCTGCATTTTTAGAAGAGTTTTGCGAAAGTTGCTGAGATTGATTCCAGTGAAATTGAAGGAAGTTTTGAGTTTTTAAGAAACCAAATTCCAAATGAGTTCCCG
>JAGRAX010000186.1 GCA_020434365.1 Bdellovibrionales bacterium | reverse complement strand
GTCCAGGGCGACGTGAGATAGGTCACGGTGCTTTAGCTGAGCGCGCGGTTACCAAAGTTTTGCCGGGTGAAGAAAAGTTTCCATATACTATTCGTATCGTCTCCGAAATTTTAGAATCGAACGGCTCGTCTTCGATGGCGACTGTCTGTGGTTCGGCACTTTCGATGATGGATGCTGGGGTCCCCATCAAGGCACCTGTGGCCGGGATTGCCATGGGATTGATCTATGAGAATGATCAATACGTTATCCTCTCGGATATCCTTGGTGATGAGGATCACTTAGGGGATATGGATTTTAAAGTTGCCGGCACCAGCGAAGGTATCACTGCCTTGCAGATGGATATCAAGATCAAGGGTTTGACCTCGGAGATCATGCACAAAGCCATGGAGCAAGCCAAACAAGGACGTTTGCATATTTTAGGCGAGATGGACAAAGCTCTCACTACGCCTCGTGAAGAACTTTCGCCCTTTGCACCACGTATCGTTCAGATGAAGATTAACAAGGACAAGATTCGTGATTTGATCGGCCCAGGCGGCAAGATGATTCGCAGTATTGTTGATCAAACTGGCGTTAAGATCGATGTTGAGGATGATGGCAGTGTCAATCTTTATAGCTCGGATGAGGCTTCGTTGAAAAAGGCTCGCCGCTTGATTGAAGGAGTTGTGGCCGA
>JAGRAX010000185.1 GCA_020434365.1 Bdellovibrionales bacterium | reverse complement strand
TGCATGGTCATCTTCCCTTTCAAGGGTGGAAAAAAATCAAATCACTCACCACAGATCAGCTTCAATGCTTGTATATTGGCTTGGTGGGCATTGATCAAATCGACCAACTGCAAGCTTGGCTTGGTGAAGGAAAACTTGCAAGGCCCATTTTTTTACCCCAAATTTTCCATCCATAAGCTTCCAATTAGTGCTTTAATCTTCAATACTTATCAATAAGCACGCGCAAAAATATGTTTGACAATCAGGGGTGCTTCGAGATAAACACAACAGTCTTTAGAATTTTCCCCGGTAGCTCAGTCGGTAGAGCAATTGGCTGTTAACCAATGGGTCGGCGGTTCGAGTCCGTCCCGGGGAGCCATACTAACACTTAAGGATTTGGGATTAAGGATTAACACTTATTAACAATTAAACCCAAAGCCCTAATCGTAATCCCCAGCTAATCCTTGTATTTAACGATCAAACTCTTCTATCTTTCGTATAAGTCCTGATAACATTTTACCAATCTCTGCCATGCCTTGTATCATTTGTTTATAGTGATGTTGATCCATCGCCTCAAATTGCTTTAAAATATCAAGACAAGCTACGCACTCAAATAACGAACCTTTAGATATTCGAAGGTAATTAAGTTTCTCCTTCTTCCCGTACCTCGAATACCCCTCTGCTATATTAAGTG
>JAGRAX010000184.1 GCA_020434365.1 Bdellovibrionales bacterium | reverse complement strand
AATTCGGACCGGGTCTTTCCCAATGCGTGCGCAGCGCGGTCGATCATCTCCCGTTTTTCGGGGGCAATTCGGATGTGGATGTTGGCGCTCTTGGCCCGCGTGGCGTTCTGCGTCGGCATGGCATGCTCCTTTCAACTACGTGCATGATAGCTACATGCGGCGAGCATGTCAACACAATGTATACACATGTTTACAGAGCGAAGCGCTGTGCCTCGCGTGGAAGACGTGACGATGTTGCGCCGCCGGTGCCGTCGTCTGGACGAAAGCAGCGCCACGGTGGTAGACTACGGTCAGGTACGCGCCCGTAGCTCAGTGGATAGAGCACTGGTCTTCGGAACCAGGTGTCGGGGGTTCGAATCCCTCCGGGCGTGCTGAAAAGGACTTGCTACTCTGGTATCAGCTTGAAAATCCGTGTCCGCCTTGGGCGCGGATTTTTGTTTTTGCGCAGGAGTCTCCGCCGGCTCGCATGGCATGTACTTCGGCGCGCCGAACCAGTGATCGCGCAACCACGTTGTTCAAAACATGGCTCATGCCGTACACTGTCTTTGCGGCGTACACGGCAACCCACACGCCCCCGCAAAACACACCGGTGAAACGGGACCCCTGACGGTCCTGCTCTGTTTATCAAGTCGACGGCAAATCAACTCATGACCGAGTAGATACGTCTGTTGTGTGACGAGC
>JAGRAX010000183.1 GCA_020434365.1 Bdellovibrionales bacterium | reverse complement strand
AATGATCACCTGTTTGGCGGTTTGCGCTGCAATTCGGCCCAGCTCTTCTGAATTCATTTTCAAACCGATGACGTCTCCAATTTCACAATCGGGATCGTGTTTTTTGGCCTCTTGAAAACCAATCTCCAAATTTGGATCTGATACGGTCTCAACCACATTGAGGAACTCAAAAAGCTCAATTTCTTCTTCTTCCTCATTGAAATGAGCTTCAATTTCCTTGTCTTCACCAAATTTTTTCTTTGCAGCACTCAAAAAAGCCGACTGGACCGCATCAATGATCACTTCTTTGGTGATTCCTTTGTCCTTTGCAATTTGTTCAACTTCTCGGTTTAAGCCTTTAAACATTCCCATCATGGCGCATGTGCCTTTCTTTGCCTAGGCTGACAATAAGATCAGCCTTAAAAAACGTCTTTGTTTTCATTAGTTATAGCTTTTTGGGCCCCACAAGAGCCCAAGCAAAAACAAAAAAAGTGGACCCTAGGCCCACTTCGAACCCCTTATAGACAACAATATAGGGTTAGTGCAAGTGAAAAGTGTTGACTTTATTAGGGCTTTCTCTAAGGTTGGGAGCATTATTATTTTTGAAACGATCTATTTCATTTTTGATCCAAGGGAGAAAACAACATGACCAAAAAAGTTTTACACACATTGACTCTATCTTTATTGATGGGCCTTCTCGTGACTGCTTGCGGAAAGAAAAATTCCACAACAGTTTCTGAGGCTGGAGATGCCA
>JAGRAX010000182.1 GCA_020434365.1 Bdellovibrionales bacterium | reverse complement strand
ACATTTGCTTGGTATGTGGGCCGGGATAATTTGTCGGATCGTGCCCTCTATATCGAGCGTATCGCTTTCAAGTCCGAGTTCAAATTCTGCATCATAACGCTTCGTCATGTCATGAGCAAAATCCACTAGTCGTGTGGCTCGCCCAACTGCCAACAATAGAACGCCGGTGGCCAAAGGATCCAAAGTCCCTGTGTGCCCAACCTTTTCAGTTCGGATTATTTTCTTCACATGATTAACGATATCGCGGCTCGTCAAGCCAGCGGGTTTGTTGACATTGAGGATGCCGAATAATGAATTCATATTAAGATTGATGATCTGGTTGAGCAGGAACAGGCAAGGGGCAAGGTGTCGATTGGTGACTAAGAGGATCGGTCCGTTAATGAGACAAGGGATAAATGAAATCCTATGGTGCTTTGGGGTGTGATTGAAGCAATTCCTCTGCCCAATCGGCCACGATTTCGATAAGATCGGAAAGTTGGTCCACGGATTCTTGCAACTGTGTTTTTTGTTCGTCGCGTGCGAGTTTTTCTAACATCTCAGCGAATTTGGCGACTTTTGTCATTCCCACGTACCGCATATTGCTTTTGATGGTATGCACGGCCCTTCGGCATTCATGTAGATTGCCTTTTTCTAAGCTTTTAGAAAATGAACGGTTGAGGCGCGGAGCTTCATGGATCAGCAATCCCAGCACATCACGCAGCAGGCTGTCATTTCCATGCATCATTTCAACCAACTTGGGCCACTGCGGTGCTGCTGCCAAGATCTGTTCTTTGGAGAGTGGTTCTAATGCGTTGCCAGCTTGCGGAGAGTCGTTGCGCTTGGCTGGGGGAGAATTAATGGGATCAGATGATACATGCTCCTCAAATGCA
>JAGRAX010000181.1 GCA_020434365.1 Bdellovibrionales bacterium | reverse complement strand
GTCGTATGAAAGAATCATTAAAATCTGTTGGATTGGCCGTATTTATTGCTTTGATTTTTCGTTTTTCTGTCGCTTCGCCTTACAAAATTCCTTCGGGATCTATGATTCCCACACTTAAAATCGGTGATTTTATTTTTGTCAGTAAACTCTCCTACGGACTCAAAATGCCTTTTACCAATTACAACCTCATCGATTTCAGTCCTCCCCAAAAAGGTGAAGTCGTGGTTTTTGTTTCGCCTGAAGATGAAAGTTTGGATTTTATCAAACGTGTTGTGGGAACTGCAGGAGATGAGATCGAACTGAAAAAAGACATTCTCTTTGTCAACGGTATCGAGATGGGAAGAATCAAAAAAGAAGATCGCTCTATCTTGTATGACCTTGAACCCGCGATGTTACGAGACATTGGTCAGCTCTATGAAGAAAATCTCAACAACATCAAGCATGATGTGCTTGAAATCAGTCCCTCTCCACAAGACTTTGGACCGATTACGGTTCCTGAAGGAAGCTTGTTTGCGATGGGGGATAACCGAGACAACTCGAGAGATTCTCGCATCTGGGGTTTTGTTCCGTTGAAAAATGTGAGAGGCCGCGCGCTCTTTGTTTGGCTGTCTTTAGACAGCAGCAATCCCTTGTATCGATTTTCTCAAAGCATTGTAATTCCGAGAATCAGGTGGCACCGCTTCGGCCGCAAAATCATCTAGTCCACGTTTGCTGCGATCTATTGTAGATTTATGTATTACGCGGTATAAGGTAGGCAGTTTTTTGGACCTTCATCAAGTTCACCCGAATTACGCTCGTCCGAATCAAGAACTGGTGAATCGTCCGCAACCCAAGGGGAAAGTCGTATGAAAGAATCATTAAAATCTGTTGGATTGGCCGTATTTATTGCTTTGATTTTTCGTTTTTCTGTCGCTTCG
>JAGRAX010000180.1 GCA_020434365.1 Bdellovibrionales bacterium | reverse complement strand
ATCACCAACTACCTTCTATCACCAGCTACTTTACATTAAAAACTGCTTCATGGAGCGCTTACGAACCAGCTCCGGGTCAACCACGGCTCCGGCGTTGTTAAGCTGAAGTTTGTACTCACAACCGTTCTGAGTGATCGTGTAGATCCTCTTGCCGATTTGTGGGTCAGTGCTCTCATAAGTCCCTGCGAAGTTGTCGCAGGCGAGAGCCGCAGACGCGATAAGTGAACCTGCTACAAAAAGTAATCCAAGAGAAAGCTTCATCGATTAATCCTCCCAATCAAGAAAAGTTTCAAAAGTTTTTCGGTCGGGAACTTAGCATGACGATGACCGTCTGGCTACCTTGCCGTTCGAGGAAAAGTCCCTAGGTTGTGCGAGTATAATGCTTTGTTTTAAAATGAACTATGAAGCCCCTTCCGATCCTCTCACTCCAAAACGCCGAAGCGGAACCAGCAAGGGCAGAAGACCTGATCGAACGTTTTCTGCACTCCCGTGACGTTAAGCCTGTTAATATAAATCGGTGAAGCGGGACTGATCTGAATCACCTGTGGATTTCAATCGTCAAATCTGGCAGTCGTAATACAACTCGAGGTGCTTCAGCTCTTAGCTCAGGGGAAAGCTTAATAAACGGCCCAGAATTCTCTGAAACCAAATCGCTCCGCCGAAGATGAGAAGGTGGCTGTCTTTTACTTTCTTTGAATTTAAAAAATCCCGGAGATAAGCTCAGTTCTCGACGGAGCAGCCGATCATCAAATAGCTCTCGAAGCCCAAAAATACGACTCCTAATTTCATCAGGAAATTTCTCCTGAGGAGATTTCTTCCTGGATCGCCAGGACTAGATATCTCTTCTTAATTCTTCCAAAAAATCTGAATTCATTGATCACCGCCTTTGAAAGTGTCAGTCGGCGGATTTTAATCAAAAGAATCTCAGATTTCATTCACAGTCAGTGAACGGATACAAAATACCCATAAATACCCGTAA
>JAGRAX010000017.1 GCA_020434365.1 Bdellovibrionales bacterium | reverse complement strand
CGATCTTTTTTCATGAAGGACCTGTTGAAAATTTTGAACAAGCCAAAGCATCAGATCAAAAACGTTTTAAGAAGTATTTTCATTCCATGTTAGATCAAGGCATTTTCATTCCACCATCACCTTTTGAGGCCTGGTTCATTTCTACGGTTCATCATGAAGAAGAATTTGCCAAGACCATCACAGCTCATGAAAATGCTCTGGAAAGTTTATAATTTTTTGCCGGCTATTCTTTTGTTTTTTGATTCCCAAAGGGTTTGCGTTTACATTTCTGTATGATGCCAGGAACATTAGAGGTTCTACATCTCAAACTTCCTCCCCCTATGGTTTCTTCGTATAGAACGGGTACAGAAATGATCTTTTTTTCAGGTAAATACCCCTCATCAATCGCATTTTGAATGAGCGTTACGGCTTTTTGATTGTATGTTTCCAAAGCTGCTCTGTATTCATCAGATGCGGGAAACAGGTCTTCCCCTGTTCTTTCAGCAATCAAAGAGTGAGTATAAGATGGAATTAAATATGCATGTTTTGTAACTTCAATATTCGCATAAGTTCTCGAAACCGTAGAAAAATGTTCTCCCTTTTTTGCTGTCAAATCCTTAAGGCTATTAATTTCCGTAAGTATAGGCAACTTTAATTCTTTTTGAATACAATCCAATCCTACAGGGATGCGAATGACATGGATCTTTTCTTTTTCTAATTGTGCAGCCATCAAATCAAAAACTCTTTGATAGTAATCATTGAAACAACCTTCTGGATTGCCCTCTTTTTTTTCATGAGTAGGCACTATGGCAACAAATTCAGATAAAAAACCCACGTATCGATCAACATGGTCATTGGGCGTAATAAGCAAGTGACAGGCGCCGGGGATGATTTTTTTACATCCAAGTGTTTCGTTCATGGGTGGATAGGATCTACGATCCATATCGTTTTTATTCAGATTTATAAAATATTGATCTAACATTTCTGTTTCGCTCATTTGCTTCATTTCATCAACATCGTTGCGTGGAGTTGGAGATGAGGACTTTTCATTCTTTTGGCTGGTAGGTTCTGTTTCGATTGAAGGTGCATTGTCAATTTTGATAACCTTGCTGGAGGGTATTGTCAGTCCAATTTTTCGATCCCAATACTGACGTAAATAAGGATCAGGAGAAGGACATCGGTATTGTTTTAAATGTCTTGGGTTCACGACACACAAATCTTGACCATTTGAAACCAGGTTTCCCCCTGGAATAGCATCTGATAACCACTCTATATCTATGGGGTTACATTGCCCAAGCTCCTTTGCAAGACCAATCATAGCAGAAACCTCTTCAAATCTTTGGTTGCCGAGAATGTAGGAAACATCATTTTGATATTTCCATCCAGTTGCCCCATCTCTGATATAGTGATGCGTCAATGAACATTTTCCATTACACACATAGATGATAATGTTTTTGTGAAAGCCATTCTTTTTTGCAAATGATAGAAGATCTTTACGTTTATGTTCATTGGGTATGATGACAATCAACTTGCCATCATCATTTGATTCAAATGCGGATGCCAACAATGCGATACGTTTGAAATGAAAGGCATCACCATGGTACTCATGAGGCACCATTGCATATACGAGGTTGTCCGATTCAACTTGCGCGTAGACAATCTCGAATGAAACCACAAACAGAAAAAAAACAAAATATTGAAAATATTTCTGAAACGATGCTTTGTTTGGAACAATACTCATAGATGCAACTCTTTACATTTTTACAATTGAATTGAATGAGACTTTATTTGTCTTCATCCCATTGTATATATTCGGGATTAGAATCGTAATATAGAAAACGATTTGCCGAAAATTTTTCTTTTTGGTCTTTGTTTTCGAAGTAATAGGGAGTTTTTTTAGTAGATATTATGACCGCATTTGATGCGCATCTATCGAGACTTACATCAGTGCAGCGATCATAGGGTCTGATTCCATCTGGTGTGTTTAGCGGTCCACTGGAATGAAACCCACCGGAGCCTAGTCCTCTAATACTAAGCTTCATGTTGGATACAAGGCAGGATCCTTCGAAAATCAATTTATCTTCTGTTGCCAATGACTCTTTTACAGCATCGACGACGATGTTTTCACTCGCTCGATAGCAGGCAAAAGTGGCGCTGCATTTCCAAGTATCTTCATTGTGTTCAGAATCAGACTGAAGCATTTTTGTATCACCTACCATAGTACAACTGTGAAAAAGAGTGGACCTTTGCCCCAGGGGCTTAATTTTTTTTGTCTCACGATTGTATAGGATTAAAGCTCCGTCATAGATATTAGATACAAGAATTTCCTTGTGATCCACCGTAAATAATTTGTTTCCTTCTGGTGATTTTGTTTTAATGGATAGAGTATACTTATCCTTGCTTGATTTATAGTCATACTCTAAGGCCTTGTATATGGGCTCCTTATGAATATTGTTTTTGTCATCTACCCATAGATATGTCCATACAAACAAAGGCATGATCGTTTCTGAGAAAGGTTGTTCTAAGTTTGGAAATTCGAATGAATATCCATTTTTCTCGTCTCCGATAAACGATATATCATCCAACACAGCACTTACCCATGGCGATGTAAATGACAGTTCAGCATCTCCCCAAAAGGCAAAATCCTTTGATTTGGCAGAGTACTCTGTCTGGATATTGCTAAGTACACCCCCTTGACCGTACAAAATGCCACTGTGCCCAAGCAAAAACAAAACGGCCATGGTGATTTTATTCACCAGGTAATCATACCATTGACGGCGTAACGTTTTCAAGAGCAGTAAACGAATTTCATTTCACATTCAAAATGCGGCTGGCTTGTGTGCGTTCGAAGCCACTGGGATAGTTGTGCTTGCTGGTGATGCTGATCATGCACTCCTCAAAAACTTCATTGCCTGATGGTGCTTCAATGCTGACATTGTCAACCGTTCCAGAGTTTTCGATGGTCCATGAGAGCGTGGCTTTGCCGTGAAAGCTTTGCTCGGCCATGCATTTTTTATAATAAGGCATAAACATTTCAACATTCGCACTGATGAGTTTTTGGGGAAGATAGTGAAGCAGTCGAATGGAGTTTCGAGATAGGCTCTGATCTTTGACAGCGTTTGGGTCCACCATCAAATCTAAATCCGAAGTAAAACGTAGCGTCGCAATGCCAAGATCGGGCTCAGGGAAGCGCAAGTTTTTGATGATGGATTGCGCGCAGCCTATGCCTTCTTGCTTGGCTTCGGATCCTTGAGGTTTGTTGAAAGATATGACTTTTCCTTCGGGACTCACCGTAAATTCTACTGACAAGCCATCAAACGCGCCTGGAATTTGATCTAGGTAGATGCTGTGGCAATTGCGTAGGGCAGCTCGATGCGCATTGAAAATTTCATAGACCCTAGATTCTGAAATGCTCCCGGCGGGGTAATTATAATAGACCGAAGTCTTGGCCCAGGCGCAGCTTAAGGCAAAGAAAACAAACAAAAAACTTAAGGGAAGAACTTTTTTTGACATCGCACGACATTAATGCATTTTGACTCGGCTTTCAACGCAAAAAAGCATTTCTTTTCCAGCAAAAAAGCCATCTTTACTTTTGAAAGCGCCTTGTGTTAGATCCTTGATATGGAGTGGGGGAATTCAAAAATTTGGTTTCGTGTATTCTTGGTCTTGATGGCCCTCTTGGCCTTGCTGCCTTGGGTAGGAAAATAAGGCTTCTCGGTTTCATCATCGCGTAAGGGGCATTTGATGGCCTTTTTCAGAGGGCTTTGATATCTTGCTCCGACTACAAGACCTATGAATCGGAGTAGAGATGAGCACGCAGGACAAAAAGCAAGATCAAGAAAAAATCGAAGAAGGCAAAGCAAAGCAAAACCAAAGAACCACGAGCACACATGAAATTCAGGTGGGCAAGGCTAGCCTACGCTTTGAATGCATCACCGATTGGATGGAGATTCATGAGGACGAAAAACCCGATGCGGAAATGTTTTATGTCTACTATCGGAAACTCGACGCAGAAAAAACTCCCAATCGAGCCCTAACTTTTTGTTTCAACGGAGGTCCCGGAGCTTCTTCGGTTTTTTTGCATTTGGGGCAATGTGGTCCTTGGCGTGTAGACCTTCGAAACGGAGGAGAAGTTCCTGCTCTTCCTGCGCAAACCATTGAGAACCAAGAAAACTGGCTCGACTTTACAGACCTCGTTTTTGTGGATCCCATTGGGACCGGCTACAGTCGAACCAAAGAAGACTCTGAGGATCAAAAAGACAAGAAACCCAAAGATCAGCGCAGATATTATGCCACGAACAAAGACATTGCGACTTTGGGTCAGTTTGTTTCGCATTTTTTGAGTCAGCACAAAAGGTGGAGCAGTCCTTTATGTTTAGCTGGAGAGAGTTACGGCGGATATCGCGTAGCGCGCCTTAGCAAACACATGCAAAGCAAAAACGGAATCAATGTTGCGGGCGCCCTGCTCATTTCTCCTGCGCTCGATTTCTCGACGCTTTCGGGCAGTGACTATAATATCCGACATTGGATTGATGTGTTTCCTACTTTCGTGGCTACAGCAATTTTTCATGGAAAGAGTCAAAAATATAAAATTCCGATTCAGGAATTTCCCGGCATTGCAGAAGAAGTCGAAAGCTTTGCGACAGGACCTCTGGCGAAGTTTTTGATTTTGGGTGATGAGATGAAGTCTGAAGAAAAACAAAAAGTTTTTGAAACTTTTGCGCAGATGACCGGCTTAGATGCAAAAGAAGTCTATGAGCAGTATGGTCGCATTAGCTTTGAGTATTTTACACGCGCGCTGCTCAAAGATGAGCAAAAAGTACTAGCCTATCATGATGGAGCGCTCACCATTAAGGACCCCTTTTCAAATCGAAGTACAAGACAAGGACCTGATCCCCTTCTCGATGCTCAGGATCGCGCCTTTGTGAGCAGCATCAAAATTTTGTTCACCGAAAAATTTCTGATCGATACAAGTCGAGAGTATCGAACGCTTCATGAAGATATTTTTCAGAATTGGAAAGCTGACAACCAAACGCACCCCAATTTTGAAGTTACCAATGCCACCGATGATTTGCGCTATGGTCTAGCGATCAACCCTCATATGAAGGTCATGATCACACATGGCTACCATGATTTTGTAACGCCCTATTTTGCATCGAAGCGCTTGCTCTGGTCCATGAGACTGGGTCAACAAGAAAAACAAAGAGTTTTGCTCAAAGAATACGAAGGTGGACACATGTATTATTTAAGAGACGCTTCTCGCAGTCAAGCCACTCAAGACACAAGAGAATTTTTTGCGCAGCTGACACAAGAGAGATCCTAGTTTACACGTGTCAGAGCCCAAAAAAAGAATTCGCTGGGATCTCGCAGCCTTGGCCACAGAAGTGGTACTTCTTCCGATCATGCTCATTGCAGGTTCATTTTGGCTTGGCAAAACATACGGATGGTCTCCCTATGTTGAAATTACGGGAGGCCTTGTTGCATTGACGATGGCGGCAGTCCTGCTCAAAATACTCAATCAAAAAATCTCACAAGATTAATCTTAGGTTGCTGATGGAGATGGAAGCAAAAATCAAACAAGCCAAAAGGCTGTGGCTCTGGGCCAGTTTTTTGGCTCTGGGCTCTAGCGGATTTTTTTATGTGTATGGATCCAGGATTTTTTTTCAGTCTTATCTTGCTGGTTGTGTATGCATGATGCTTAACTTTCTGGTGATTTTTCACTTGGGGAAAAAGCTACTGGGTCAAAGCCAAAATGAGAGACCAGAAGGGTCGAGTGAGAGCTCAACCCTGGTTTCATTTTTTTTCTTATTTGTACTTAAAATGTTGGGACTTTTTGCGGGCGTGTTTGTGTGTGTGAGGCTTTTGGGCCTAGACTCCCTGGCGCTGGGTTTGGGTATTTTTTCTTTTGTGATTTTGCTCTCCTTGGTTGCAGCTCTGGCCCAATTAAGGTAAGAGACGCCCAAGAATGGATCATCATCCTTTTACATGGTTTGAGCATTTGCTGCCGGGCGTAACGCATGAAAATTTGCACATGTTTACGTCTGGATTTATTGCTTTGCTTTTAGCGGTAGCGGCCTTTGTCGTCTATCCCCGCATGAAACACGCAGCCAAGGCCGTGATTCCTGATGGGCATTTTTCGCTTAGAAATTTTTTTGAACTTTTGGTGGGCATGCTGGATCAATTGGCCAAGGATGTCATTGGGCATGGACATCGCAAATACCTCCCTTTTATCGGAACCATGTTTATTTTTATCTTCTTTTCAAACCTTGTGGGTTTGATTCCTGGCTTTTTGCCTCCGACCGAAACATGGGTGATGGGCGCAGCCATTGCGACCATTAGTTTCATTGCTTTTAACTACTTCGGCTTTCGTGAGCATGGATTGGGATACTTTTCGCATTTTGTGGCTCCGATTTCTCTCAAAGGCGTCAAAAACCCCATTGCATGGTTTTTGATTTTGATTCCTTTGCTCGCTTTTCAGGTGCTTTTTGCCAGTGTGGAGTCGATCAGTATGTTCTTGCGTCCGGTGACGCTTTCGATTCGTTTGCTGGTGAACATTACCGCGGATCATAAAATTTTGGAAGTCTTTGGCGCAATGGCTCCCTATATTGTTCCCATCCCTGTGATGATTATGGGAATTTTTGTGTCTTTTATGCAGGCTTTTATTTTCACGATGCTGACCATGGTGTATATCTCCATGTCGGTTTCGCACGATCACTAATCAACAGATAAGGAGAAAGAAAATCATGGTAAAACAACATTATACGAGCATAGCTCTTGGAGCTTTTGTGGCTTTTTTCGCAGTGAGCGCTTTTGGTGCGGACGCAGACGTCATTCGCCCTGATCTCGTGGGTAACATCAAAACTTGGCTTGCAGTTGCTGCAGGTTTCGGTATGGCGCTAGCCACAATAGGTGGCGCGATTGGCCAGTCCAAAGCCATTGCTGCTGCGCTTGACGGTATTGCTCGCAACCCTGGCGCGCAGAACAAGATTTTCATTCCAATGATCGTAGGTTTGGCACTGATTGAATCTTTGGTGCTTTTCACCTTCTTGGTGACCTCCGGTCTTGCAGGAAAAATCTAAGTTTATTTTCGTTTGCTTTGACTCTGGCCTTGTTGGCAGATGAATCTATAGATGTGCTAGGGGTATAGAGTCATGGCGTCCAAACGAGATTATTACGAAATTCTTTCGGTCTCTGTTTCAGCAACAGAGACCGAAATCAAAAAAGCCTACCGCGTCGTTGCCAAAAAATATCATCCCGATTTAAATCCGGGCAATGGCGAAGCCGAAGTGAAGTTTAAAGAAGCTTCAGAAGCTTATGAAGTGCTTCGCGACCCTCAAAAAAGACAAGTTTACGATCAATATGGCCACGAAGGCCTTGCTGGAAGAGGATTCCAAGGCTTTTCTTCAGCGGAGGATATTTTTTCCAATTTTGGCGACATCTTTGATTCTTTTTTTGGTTTTGGTTCCTCGCGCTCTAGGTCATCGCAAAGTCAGGGACCCAGAAAAGGGCGAGATCTGCAAATGCAAATTGAGCTCACTCTTTCTGAGGCTGTTTTTGGTGTCGATAAGAAAGTAGAGATTGAAAAAACCATTGATTGCGGAACTTGTGGTGGGGACGGAGCCAAACCCGGCTTTTCACCTACAACCTGTCCGACCTGCCAAGGCTATGGTCAGGTGCAACAAAATCGAGGGTTTCTTTCGATTGCCACGACTTGTCCAGAGTGCCGCGGTAAAGGCCGTGTGATCAGCGATCCCTGTGGAGATTGCCAGGGGCAAGGAAGAAAACGCGAAGCCAAGACCATCGAGGTTAAAATTCCTGCGGGCGTGGATGAAGGCATGAACATTCGAGTGTCTGGTGAGGGTGAAGGAGGATATTCCGGTGGCCCCGCGGGAGATTTTTATGTGGTGGTTTCCGTTCGGGAGCAGGACGATTTTGCACGCCAGGGCGATCACCTCTACACGCAGCTTTCAGTGGGAATGGTACAGGCTTCGCTAGGAACGATGAGTACCGTATCCACCTTGGATGGCCAGGAAAAGATCACTGTTCCTCGTGGCTCTCAAATGGGTGACGTGCTTACACTTCAAGGTCATGGCGCGCCCAATCTACGTAGTGGCAAACGAGGAAATCTCTATATCGAACTTAAAGTCTTGATTCCCAAGCGCTTGACACAAAAACAAGAGCAGCTGCTTCGGCAATTTGCTGTAGAGTCTGGAGAAACGGTGTCAGAGCCCAAGCAAGGTTTGATGGATAAGCTTAAGAAAAAAAAGAAGAAGTAGTTTGGCTCTTCTTAGTTCTTGTATGGGCTTAGGGATCCACCAAATTCGTTTTTTGTGTTGGTTTCCGTAAACTTTGGTTAAGAGGAGAATCAATATGACAAAAAAATACATTTTACGATCTATATTGGCTTTAGGTTCTATTCTCATGGGAACTGCGTCCTTGCAGGCGCAACATCCTATTGTCATTGAAATTGAGGAAATTATGCTCCTTGCAGACGATCAGGCACCTGATCAAGAAAGCAACATAGAGAAATGGTTCCAAGTGACGGACAGCGAGGGAAATCTCATTGTCGAGTTACATGATGGGCAAAATTCTTTGGACTATAGAGTTTGCGAAGAAAACTGCTCCGACCTTGTTGTGGCAAAAAAAGAAGAGGATTACTACGCAGACAATAGAACACTGCTCGGACGAGAGATTCTGCTCAAAGAAAATAAAAGTGGAAACTTTGGGACGATACTGCGAATCTTCAAAAGAAAAGACATGCAGATTGGACGCGCATTAGGAAACTCCACATGGTCCAGGGAAGAAGTTGTTCCTTTGGAGGTACAAGTCAATTCAGAAGGTACCCGAGTTTACTTGAGTATATATCCCTTAGACTAGGTTTCAAGGTCTTCGATGTAAAAGGCTTTGATTTTGGCCTTGCGAAAAAATGGGGGCCTGTGTTAGAGGATACGCAGTAACTACGTACAAGGGGGAAAACAAATGAAAACAAAATTATTTTTAGGTGTAGCATGGGCAGCAGCTTTTTTGGGTGTGTTTGCAGGGCAAGCCCATGCGCAAATAGATATTGTTGTTGAGGATGGAATCGAAGGCGCTGTATTCAATCCTCGGGCGCCGATCCATCAAAAGATTTCGACAAATCAAGAGCAAATGAGAAAAACTCAAGAGCAGTGGTTTGAGGTCAAAGACGCTGATGGAAATCTCATTGTTGAGCTCAGCATGAAGGAAGGATCCATAGAGTACAAAGAGTGCCAAACGGCTTGTTCCACAGCGGTTTCAGTTGAAGTTAAAGATTACAACTACATTAGCGGAGTAGTAGCTCGCGAGATTGTCTTTAGGGATATTAGTCAAAGCGAATATATCTTGTTTAGTGCATACAAACACGGAGATTTACCAAACTATAGCAATCAAAAACAAGCGAAAGCAGAAAAAATCATGGGCAAATCAAGTTGGATGATTCGAAACAATGATGGAGCTCTAAGTTTTGATTATGACAATCAAGGCACAGGCGTTTCGATCTCGATTCGATAGCAAAATTTAGGCTTTTTAAGGGGAAACAAATGAAAACAAAATTATTTTTGGGTGCAGCACTGGTAGTAGCTTTTTTGGGTGTGTTTGCGGGGCAAGCACATGCTCAGATAGAGGTTGTTGTTGATGATGAAATCGAAGGCACAGTAGACCCAGCATACAATTCAGAGGCCCAATGGTTTGAAGTAAGAGATGCTGATGAAAACCTTATCATCAAGCTCGATATCCGAAAGGGCTCTTTGAGATATGAATTGTGCAAACATGACTGCTCGTCTATTTTGAATGTCAAAATGTCGGAATACAAAAATGTAAAACGTCTTGTAGCTCGTGAGTTTTTTTTCAGAGAAACAAACAAAGGTGAAACGGCTATACTGCGTTTATACAAAGATAAAAATGGAACCATATTCAACATTCCTTTGGGTCAGTCAAATTGGAGGATCAATTTTCAAGAATTTGTAGGTTTCGAGTACGACGATCAAGGCACAGGTGTTTCGATCTTGATTCGATAGCAAAATTCTATGCTTTCAAGTTTTAGGGGATGAATTTTCCGCGATCTTGGTTTTGCAGGAGGGGAAAAGCGGATGCCATATGCGAAGAAAACAAAATATAGATTTGGACGAATGTTTGCTGCGCTTTTGATTGCAGTGTTCTCACAAAAGGCGGCAGCGCAAATCGCTGCGCACGCCGGTAATATTAAGTCCAATCACCAAGTACACAAGGAAGAAAAAATCCATACGGATGAGGGATGGTTTGATATTGTCGATAGTGAGGGAAACTTTATTGTTGAGCTACATACCAAAGAAGGTTCATTATCCTATGGAGTATGTACGAAACATTGTTCGCAGCAGATTTCAGTTCAGGCGATAAATACTTATAAAAGAGGTTCTCAACTGTACGGACGTGAAATTTTGTTTAAGAAATCTGACGGACAAGGAGGTGAATATATTTTGTTGAGCTTGTACAAAGACAGAGACGGACAAAGCTTTAGCGATACCCTCGGTCGCAGATCTACCTGGTCGGTTAAGCAAATCAATGGAGCTTTTACTTTTGATTTTGATAACAAGAACAAAACCGCGTACCTTAAGATCTTGAGTTACGAGAGAAAAGAAATGAAAGAGCTAGAGAAAGATAAGGGATGGTTTCAAGTTATGGATGCGGATGGAAATCATATTGTGGAATTGAATCAAAGATCATTAGGCTATGTCATATGCAATAGGTACATATATAGAAACTGCTCAGCCAAATTCAGAGTGGAAGCAAGGGACAGTACAAGCTACGACCAAGAGAAGAAATCTGACTTTATAGTAGGTCGCATTATTACGGTCAAAGATTCAAAAACAGGTAGGATTCTTTTGACATACATCAAGGAAGAAACAGAAGAGAGCATTGAAAATCAAGGAATTCAAGACTGGATGGACCATATTATTGGTTCTATAAGCCTAGAAACCAAAGACAATGGCCTGGGCGCATATATTCTTGTCCATTAATTGATTTTTTACTGCTGAAAACCCCAGGAGCATATCAAAAATGATGGACAATTTTGGCCTTGCATAGGGGGCTTGGCTCATGCTATGCCTTAGGCACAATTTTTTGGGGGTATGTAAATATGAAAACAAAATTTATTGTAGGACAGGCACTCGCAGCGCTTTTGATTGTTGTGGCATCACAAACAGCAACAGCTCAAATAGATACGAAACAAATTAAACGTGACATTGATGATCTTGAGAGTGGAAGACTGGTTCCTCGTGTGCCTTCTGAAGAGCAAAAAAAGATTCGCCGCGCTGATTTAGACGGCGATGCTACAGGTGGTATCTATCAACCCAAAAAAGCCGAATATGTTAATGCGAAGAAACATCAAACCAAAGATGGATGGTTTGATATTGTCGATAGTGAGGGAAACTTCATTGTCCAGGTGAATACCAAGGAAGGTTCTTTGGAATACGAGATATGCAAAGAGAACTGTTCGGAAGAAATTTCAATTCAAACGGCAAATACTTATAAAAGAGGTACTCAGCTGCAAGGGCGTGAAATTTTGTTTAACAAATCTGATGGACAAGGAGGTGAGTATACCTTGCTGAGCTTGTACAAAGACAAAGATGGACAAAACGTTGGCGGTACCCTTGGTCGTAGATCTACCTGGTCAATCAAGCAAGTCAATGGAGCTTTTACTTTTGATTTTGATGACAAGGATGAGGTAGCGATCTTGATGATATTGAATTACGATAGACGGGAAAAGAAAGAGCTAGAGAAAGACAAGGGATGGTTTCAAGTCATGGATGCGGATGGAAATCATATTGTAGAGTTAGATAAAACATCTTTAGGCTATTCGGTATGCAATGCATATCAATACAAGAACTGCTCAACTGAATTTAAAGTAGAGATAAAGGATATTACAGTCTATGACTCAGAAATAAAAGCGGACATTATCACGGGGCGTGTAATTATGATCAAAAATTCAATGACAGACAGGACTCTTATAACTTACTCTAAAAAAGGGGAGGGAAAAGGTATGTGGAGCGATATTATTAGTTCTTCTGTAAGCTCAGAAAACAAGGCCAATGGTCTGGGTATATATATATCGATTCATTAACTAGAATTTTTATAAAACTGACAATGAACCTCTTATCGTCTAAAAAACTCTGGATGATCTGGCTTGGGCTTTTGTTGGCTCAGCCTGTCTTGGCTCAGAATTATGATTTATTAGATTCAAGCATCGCCTTGGGTAAGCACAGCTACGAAATCCTCGACCCAGAAATAGAGGTTTATGACGAGCATGTGTATCAATCTTTTCTTCAAGGCTTAAGCGCCGCATCCAGGGCAAAATTTAGTGAATATTCTGTTGAAGAGATCTCGGAAGCAAGTGTTGTTCGGTATTGGCTCAAGCACGACAGAGAAAAAAAACAAGGACATAATCCGACTTTTCAACATATGGTCAATTGTGATCTGACGAAAGATGCAGTGGAAGTGTTTCAAAATGAAGTACTGCTTGGAAGCTTCCAAGTGTTTCGAAGAGAAACTATGGATCGATGTCCGGAAGAAACAATATTGATTGATGCAATCGAAAACTTTAAAACCATTGATCTAGGTTCGGACTATTGCTTACATGATTCCTTATGGCAGGATTTTTTACTGCGTAAAAACCCTACATGGAAAAATGTAAGTCCAAAAACTACATACCTCTATACCAAAGACTATTAGCAAAGATCAGCGCTTTTACATCTCTCAAATCTTTGCCTTCATGGCTTTAGGTGCGATATAATGTGAAGTACAAATGTTATTGTAGTGTTCAATCACGTAGGTTGTTGAAGAAAGTAGGTTAAGATGTTGGTATTTTTTATGTTTGTGCTCTCGCTGGCTCAGGTTCAAGACGCGTATGCCGAAAATAAAGACGCTAAAAAATCTTCTGCAGTCTCGCAAAAATTCAAAATTAAGGATCTTCCGCATGAAATTGAGTGGTCGAGTGTGTCAGCTTTTTCCCCCAAAAGCGAAGAGCTACATACACAAATGAAGAAAGATTTAGACCTTGTGCTAGAAAGACTTGCGAAGCTTCCAGAAAATATACATGTTTTGATTGATGTCTATGCCAAGGATTTTGCAGATCCCATCCTTAATTTGAATTTATCGATTGCACGTGCCATGGAGATTGAGTCTTATTTGGTTAAAAAGGGAATCGAAAAAAAGAGAATCCTTTTCAACGGCCATGGCTGGGACCCTTCGCAAGGCAGAGATGGCGTGCATGTACTTCTAAGTCCGAGTCAATACAAAGATCGAGCTCCCAGAGAGCTCTAAGAAAATTCCTAACTCTGAAGCAAGCTTTTGATCAAATCCACATTCATCGATGAAATGTTTTTCATCGCGATGCCTTTGGGACACACGGCTTCACAGTCTCCTGTATTGGTGCAGGCTCCAAAACCCTCTTCTTCCATTTGTTGTGTCATGTTCAGAACGCGAGTTTTGGCTTCGACTTTTCCTTGTGGCAAAAGTCTCAAGTGAGAAAGCTTTGCGCTCACAAACAAACTCGCACTCGCATTTTTGCATGTGGCCACACATGCGCCGCAGCCAATACAAGCCGCATTTTCAAAAGCTTCATCAGCATCATCCTTTGCAACAGGTAAGCCATTGGCATCGGGAACGCCGCCTGTAGAAACGCTGACGTAGCCCCCAGCCTGGATGATGCGATCAAAGGCGCTTCGATCCACCATCAAATCTTTGATCACAGGAAAAGCCCGCGCACGAAAAGGTTCGACCACAATGGTGTCACCGTCTTTAAAACTGCGCATATGAAGCTGACATGTGGTGGTCTGCCGATCGGGTCCATGCGGAACGCCATTGATATTGAGGGAACAAGCTCCACAAATGCCTTCACGACAATCATGATCAAATACAATGGGCTCTTTGCCTCGCTCTTCCAAGCCTTCATTGACGACATCCAGCATTTCTAAAAATGAGCTATCAGGGCTGACATCTTTGACTTCGAGATCTTCAAGTCGGCCTTTTTGATTGGGTCCCGATTGTCTCCAAACTTTCAAATGAATTTTCATTATTTGTAGCTCCTTTGAGTCGGCTTGACGTATTCAAACTCTAAATTTTCTTTGTGCATCACGGGCGTTTGGTTGGCGCCAGTATATTCCCATACAGACACATGAGAAAAATTCTCATCATCCCTTTTGGCCTCTCCTTCAGAGGTCTGATGTTCTTCTCTAAAGTGTCCGCCACAAGACTCTTCACGAGCCAAGGCATCATGAAGCATAATTTTTCCAAACTCAAAAAAGTCCGCTACGCGCCCAGCTTTTTCCAAGTTCTGATTCATACTGCCTTCACTGCCTGTTACGCTCACCTGATTCCAAAAATTCTCTTCAATTTCAGGAATTTTTTTCAATGCTTCTTTCAGGCCTGATTGCGTTCGGCTCATTCCACAGGCGTCCCACATGAGCCTTCCCAATTCTCTATGGAAGGAGTCCACACTGCGAGAACCTTTGGTGTAGAGCAGTTTTTTGATTCGGTCGGAAGTCTCTTGCTCAGCCTTTCGAATTTCTGCATGGTCTTCGCTGACCTTCTCCAGATCACTTTGAGCCAAATAATCTCCGATGGTATAGGGCAATACAAAGTATCCGTCTGCCAGGCCTTGCATCAGTGCGCTTGCGCCCAAGCGATTGGCGCCATGGTCGGAAAAGTTGGCCTCCCCTATGACAAAAAGTCCTTCGACATTGCTCATCAGATTGTAATCCACCCAAAGGCCGCCCATCGTATAGTGAGGCGCAGGAAAAATTCGCATGGGTGATTGATAGGGATTTTCACCTGTGATCTTTTGATACATATCAAACAAGTTTCCGTAGCGAGCTTCTATGGCCTCTTGCCCCAGTCGATCGATGGACTGCGCAAAATCCAGATATACACCCAGGCCACTGGGTCCAACTCCGTAGCCCGCATCACAGCGTTCTTTGGCCGCGCGCGAAGCTACATCTCTGGGAACCAGGTTTCCAAAAGACGGATACCGACGTTCCAAATAGTAATCTCTTTCAGATTCAGGAATGTCAGATGCTTTGCGCGTATCGCCTTTTTTCTTGGGCACCCAAATCCGTCCGTCATTTCGAAGAGACTCACTCATCAGCGTAAGCTTACTTTGGTGTTCTCCCGCAACGGGAATGCAAGTGGGGTGAATCTGCGTATAACAAGGATTGGCAAAACCCGCACCCTTACGATGAGCTCTCCAGGTTGCCGTGACATTGCAGCCCATGGCATTGGTAGAGAGGTAAAAGGCGTTGCTATAACCCCCACTGGCCAGAACCACAGCATCGGCCATGTGCGAAGAAATGCTTCCACTGACCAAATCTCGAACGACAATGCCTCGAGCTTTTCCATCCACAATGATGAGATCGAGCATTTCGGTTCTTGGATGCATCCGAACATTCTTTGCATGAATCTGACGACTCAAGGCTTGGTAGGCGCCAATCAAAAGCTGCTGACCGGTCTGTCCTTTGGCATAAAAAGTTCGTGATACTTGCGCGCCTCCGAAAGAGCGGTTGTCCAATAGACCTGAGTAATCTCTGGCAAAGGGCACGCCCTGCGCGACGCACTGATCAATGATGTTGACACTGACCTGTGCCAATCGATACACATTAGCCTCACGAGAGCGGTAGTCTCCCCCCTTAACTGTGTCATAAAAAAGTCGCCAAATGCTGTCCCCATCATTTTGATAGTTCTTGGCTGCGTTGATCCCGCCCTGCGCGGCGATCGAGTGCGCGCGGCGAGGACTGTCTTGAAAACAAAAGGTTTCGACCTGATAACCGAGCTCCGCCATCGAAGCACTGGCCGAAGCGCCCGCAAGACCGGTTCCTACCACAATGACCTTATGCTTTCTTTTGTTGGCAGGGTTGACGAGTTTCATCGAAAATCGATGATGGTCCCATTTGTCTTGTATCGGTCCTGAAGGAATTTTTGCATTGAGTTTCATTGTATCTACTCCTTAAGAAATGAGTCCTGTAAGAACTCCCACAGGGATTGAAATAAAACCTCCACAGATCAATGTCGCCGTGGCGATACCTATTCGATTCAGGCACTCTCGATAACGGGGATGGCTCACGCCCAAGGTTTCTCCCGCGCTAGAAATTCCGTGCACCAAATGAAAGTACAAGGCAATCTGAGCCACAATATATACGCCACTGATCAAAGGAATTTGAAAGGAAGATAGCACTGTTTGATACACATCGGGATAAGTAAAGAGCTCCTGATGCACGCAGCCTAAGGTGAAATGCAAAAGGTGGTAGATGATATAAAAAAGCAAGGTAAGCCCTCCAAAGATCATCGTGCGCGACGCCAGGTTAGAGGCCACACTGGCTCGAAGCGCATAACTCTCCGGCCGGGCCTTGCGATTTTGGCGTGTGAGACTGATGGTCGTGACAATGTGAAGTAAGACAGAGAACAAAAGCACAATACGCGTGCCCCAAAGAAGAGCTGGGTTTGCCTTGAGAAAGGCCGCATATTCATTGATTTTGGTGGCTTCGGGACTGGGTCCTCGGCCCAAAAACATTTGCAGGTTTCCGGCCATATGGCCAAGTAAAAACCCCACCATGACCAGGCCTGTGATCGCCACAAGCCATTTTTTTACGATCGAAGATCGCCAAAGCGTACATACAGACATGACAAGCCCTTCAACATTGCTAAATCAAAATAAATTCAGGACCTTATATAATACGCTTTCAAGCAAAGCGCAATGCTTGGCACCAGAGTCTTCTCTTACAGCGTTCGAAATGGGTTTGGGTGTAAGAATCATTTTTTTTCAAGCCGCCAAGATCATTTCCAGGTAGATTAAAAAAAGTTCATGAAACTACATTTTCTACAGCGAAGTTTTTATGCGCTTTTGGGCGTTCAATTTTTAGGCGCGTTCAATGACAATGTCTGGAAAGTTGTGGTGACGCTTGTACTGATTGAAATCGCAAAAAGTCATGGCGCAGACTACAGTCTCAAGGCGCAGCAATATTCGAGTTTTGTATTTTTTGTATTTACGTTTCCTTTTTTGATTTTTTCCATTCCCGCTGGACGCATTGCCGATCGCATGCGCAAAAGTACTTTGATTGTATGGACCAAAATTTCAGAACTGCTCATCATGATTTTGGCCTTTGCGCTTTTGCTGTTTGGATATGGCGGATTTTTTTTGCTCGTGGTTTTAGGTCTGATGGCTACGCAATCGGCATTTTTTGGGCCCGCTAAATATTCCATTCTTCCTGAACTGTTGCCCCGTCAAAAACTTACGGCAGCCAATGCCCATCTTCAAACCTGGACCTTGCTGGCGATCATTATGGGAAGTGCCTGTGGAGGGTTCTTGCTGGAGCTATGTTCGGGTTCCATGTGGTCATTGGCCTTGGTCTTGATGATGGTTTCTTTCCTTGCGCTGCTGGGAAGTTTTTGGATCACGCCCTGCGAAAATCAAAGCGCATCAAAACCTACGGAAAAGACCCTTTCCATGAAGGCTTGTTTTCACTATTTTAGACACCATCCTTTGATGTGGCTTTCGACTTGGAGTGTGAGTTTTGCCTGGCTGATTGTCAGTCAGGCTTCTCAAAATATTTTGGTCTATGGAAAAGTATATTTGGGCGCCAGCGATAGTCTGAGCGCATTGCCGATGGGGGTTTTTGGTGCGGGCGTAGCTTTCGGGAGCTTTTCTCTGGTTTGGATTTCCAGTGAAAGAAAGCAATTTCAAGCTACAAAACTCGGCATGCTATTGTTTGCTGTTGTGCACGCGTTTTTGGCAACGCTGCCCTCCTATCCTTTTTTACTTCTGCTTTCTTTTGTCTTTGGCCTAGCCAATGGTTTATGGATGACGCCTCTACAAGTTTTTCTTCAGGATCGCTCACCTGATCACATCCGCGCCAGTTTGCTGGGAATGAGCAATTGGCTGAGTTTTGTGGGCATTTTTCTTGGATCTCTCTTTGTTGGAGTTACGGCCTCCATGGGCATGAGTTTATCTCAAACTTTTATGTTGGTTTCTGTGCTTGTCTGCGCGGCACTTTTTGTTGTGCATAGGTATGGGGACATGGCGGAGCAAGAGCTACGATGATTTTTTAGATTCGAATTTCATCCCCTGTCCGAAGAAATAGCAACAGCGCTTCTTTCACCTTGGCGTGGGGATTTTTTTCTATGGCGCGGCGATAAATTTCTAACTGAGAAGTATACAATATTTTTTTCTGCGCAAGATCCTGCGGACCTCGAATTTGATCCGATTTATAATCCACCAAAACCCACTGATTGTCTTCCAAAAAAACAAGATCCATAGATCCCTCATACAGCACGCCTTTTTCAAAAAAAGAAAAAGGCATTTCAGTATAGAGCTGTGTTGCATTTTGAATTCTCTGAGCCATGGGACTGTCAAAAAAAACTTCAAGCATGTGTAGCATTTCATCTCGATGGGGAGATAGACTGCTGTTTTGAATTTTTTGAATCATCCACTTCTCAATAGAGCTTTGCCTTCGACTTACGATCATATCCAAAATTTCATGCATCAATACGCCGATATGCGTTCCTTCTTTGGATCGCTCTGGAAAAAAAGATTGCTGATCTAAGGAAGCTTTTTCTGAAGGACGTTTTTTTCGATATCCGTAAGTCCAATTTTTTCTTCGATCTTGGATTTTGGACTTAAAGCTTTCATATGTTTTGGTATGCTCTACATCCAAGGAGAGAGATGTTTTTTCCTGAGCTTGTTTGGCAGTAAGCACTTCTTCCACATCATATTCCACAAGACGCATCTGCGACTGCACTTTTTCTAAGGCCGGCTTGATGAGCGAAAAAAGGCTGTCCTGATTTCGAAGAGGAAGAAACTTGCAAAGAATCAGCAGATCTTTGGCTCTGGTGGCGCCCACATATAAAAGTCTTTTCTTTTCTTCTTGTAGTGCGAGCTTTTCTTTTTCTAAGGCCTGTTCGTAATGGATACTAGAAAATCGCTCCTCTTTAGAGCCCAATCCAACTTCAAGCTTCATGCTTTCAATGTTTTTGATAAAGGGTGGGTTTTGACGAAGTTCTCCAGCTCCCAAATTGCTCAAAAAGACGATGGGAAATTCTAAGCCTTTAGATTTGTGAATGGTCATCAACTTGACCTCGTGTTGACCCATTTCAGATACCTTGGCCTCAGACAATTTATCTCCTTGAATTTGTCTGGCCTCAATCCATCGATAAAACTCAGTAAGACTTTGGGTCTGCGACTCAAAACTTTGAGCCATCCACAAAAATTTTCTCAAGTTTGCGGCAGATTGAGCACCATGAAAGCGCTCATGGGCGAGAGAGAGCGCGAATGTTTTTTCATAGAAAATTTCGATGATTTCCGAGGCCTTTTTCTTTGATGAGAGAGAAAAAAGCTCATCAAAAAGAAGAACAATATTTTTACAATCTTTGTCTAGGCTATGAATTTTTTCGTGCTTTGTATAATCGAAGCCGGGGCAAGCCGATGCAATGCTTTGTACTTGAGAGAGTGTGAGACCAAAAAAGACACTTCGTATGGCAGCCACAAAAGAGATAGAATCTCCCGGATCCAGTATGGCAGCAAGGCTCGCGATCATAGCCTGAATTTCCATACGCTGAAAAAAAAGACTGCCTCCGTCCACAGAAAATGGAATGCCTCTTTGTCTCAAAGCTTGCTCAAAAAAATCTAGACCACGTGTTGTGGGAAACAAAATGGCGATGTCCCCATACTCTACTTTTCTTAAGGTATGAGATGAAGGGTCATAAATGTTCTGATTTTTCTCAAGGACTAATTTTTGAATGTGATGTGCGATGGATGCAGCCTCGAGCAGTCTCATATCTTGGGCTCCGGCTTGGGCATCATCTGGCGCCTGCAAAAGATGAACGCCTTGACGCGTTTTTTCTTCCAGGTGGTAAGGGTTGCCAGCCAAGCGAAGATACTGCCCATCAAAGACATGGTCAAAACTATCATTGACCCAACTGAGAATTTTTTCTGTGGATCGAAAATTTTGATGAATCGAAAGCTCTTGTCCTTTTTCTTGAATTTGCTTTCGAACTTTTTGATAGATTTCTACGCTGGCTTGTCTGAATCTATAGATGGATTGATTTTGATCCCCCACAATAAAAAGACGCTGCTTTTGCTCATGGGAAAACATCTGCTGTTCGTTTCCACCCAAAAGAAGAGAAAAAATTTTCATTTGAAGTGGATCGGTATCTTGAAACTCATCAATCAAAAAATGTGAAAACACACTCTGATAGTGCGCTCTTACCGAAGGGTGATGTTTGAGCATTTCGTAGCTTTTGATCAGAAGGTCATCAAAATCAATTTTTGCTTCTTTCATTTTTTGCACCTGCAAAAATGATGGAAAGCTCGATACAAAATCCAACACTTCTTTGAGGCTGCGTCTTCGAATGTGAGATGATAACTCTGAGGCTTGAATTTTTTTTGAGGCAAAAAATTTCTTTTGAGCTTTGCAAGCTTCTTTATCAAGCCAGTTTTTTTGTGCTCCCTTGGAAGAAAAAGAAAGTTGAGATAAAATCAATTTTTCTTTTTCAACCTGACTCAAATGTTCTAGGTTTTGGAGCTGTTGATATAGTTTTTCAATGTTTTGATACCCCTCATCACTTGTAACGGCGCAAGTATCCTGGGCCAATTTCCAGTAATGAAGAGCTTCTTCTCGAAGCTCAAACAAAAACGAATCTAGGTCTATGTTTTGAAAGGCAATGTCCGGCAAATGAAATTGGCGATGCAAGTACAGTCCCAAAGCCAATTGGCGAATGTGCTCAAAATTCAGCCCATGAGAAAACCATCTATAGAAAGACTCCTGAACAGAAGGTGCATATTGGGCAAACCAAGATCGAAAATGTTTGTGCAAAAAAAGTGAAAGTTCCACATCGTCAAACTGCCCTACTGCTGGATCAAGCTCTGCCTCAAAGGGATGTTCTCGCAAGAGAGAGAAACAAAAAGAGTGAATCGTGCCAATGGGTGCGTATTCGATTTCTTGTAGGGCCTCATGCATGTCATGCGCAAGCAGCTTTT
Source organism: Bdellovibrionales bacterium (assembly GCA_020434365.1). GTDB lineage: Bacteria > Bdellovibrionota_G > JALEGL01 > JALEGL01 > JAGRMV01 > JAGRAX01. Next base: position 6,733 of record JAGRAX010000017.1, on the reverse strand, counting down.
GCCGGATTCTTTGTTTGAGTTCCAAAGCGGATTTTTCTGTAAAGGTGATGGCGACAATTTCTCTGGGGCTGCGTTGATCAGAAATCAAAAGATCCACATAGCGATCTGTAAGAAGCGTGGTTTTTCCGCAGCCCGCGCCTGCAACCACCGAAATGGCCTCGATGGGACTTTCAATGGCCTCGAGTCTTGCGCTCTGATCTATAGGAGTAATCTTTGGGGGAGTGGACATGATCTATTCAATATCTCCCAGTGCCAGATAGTCTTGAATCAAAGGGTCGTTTTTTTTACGCTCAAAATGGCGTGTGACTTGGGGCGTGCAAATCGATGTAAAATCACAATATCTACAATGTTCTCCATCTTTTCCTGGGTGTGGAAAGAAAACACCTTTGGAAAGATAATCACTCGCTGTGGACAGAAGCATGTCGAGCTGATCTTGATGTTTTTCTATTTTTTCGCCTTCAATGGGCCAAGCTTTGGGAAGAGACCCGGGAGCAATTCTCATATATTGAACCCCAGAATGCTCGGCACTAGCTTCTGGAAACAAAGTTTTGCAAAATTCATAGTAGACGGGCAGTTGAATGTGCTTTCCTCCAGAAAATAGGGCTTTTCGTACTTCATGACTTTTCCCCGTTTTGTAATCTGTAAGTAAAAATTGTTTTCCATCTATCGATCGATCGATGCGGTCAATTTTTCCTTTACATTGCAGACTTGCGGAACCTAGTTTTTTTGTAAAGGTTTCGGATCGAGAATGCTCTGGATCGCTGCTTGATGTGCCCAGCATTCCAAAGGACATCTCCAGTGCCCAAGGAATCCAATGTTCTTGGTGCGCAATTTCGTGGTCAAGCCAATGGGAAAGAAGAGCTTTCATACGGCGTAGTTCAGTGTTCCATAGGCTTGGGAATCCCACCGGAGATTGCTGCTGCAAATCCTGACTTTTTTCATTGAGCTTATCATGGAGTCTTTGAAGTAATATTTTTTGATCTTTTTTTTGTAGAGGTAATTTTTTTTCAAGGCGCAATTCCAAAAGAAATTCAAACAAACAGAGATGCAAAATATTTCCTCGATCGATGGCCTGCACATGCTCAACTTGTTCAGGAGATGTTTTGCTCTGAAGACCAAAGCCATAAGAGAGCAAATATTTCATTGGACAGGTCAAAAAACTCGATAAAGAACTTACGGAATGAACCTTTCGGCTTTTATTAAGTATAGGGAGTAAGGCATCATATTCGTTCCATTGAGCAGAGCTCAGACGCATATCCGCCCAAGTTTCTATGGCAGAGGCTTTGCGGTGTTGCTCAGGATGAATGTGCGAGAAGTTTGCATGGACTTGCTGAGCATCAAGCAGGTCCATGCTGCTACAGATGTCATGGGCTCTTTCATAGATTGGATGTTCTGTGGTCTTACAAGAAAATTTCTCTAAAAAATTCTGATGCAAAAAAGGAGAGGCAAACATGGGCGCGTGATCGGGTAGGCTCAAACGGGAATAAGACAAATGAAGAGATGCTTTTGCTCGAAAAGGCAGGTGTGAAAAAAAATTTTCTTGTGAAGTGATATGATCTTCAGGAAGAGTGAGAAAAGATGAAATTTTTTCGTTGATCGAAATTCGATCTTTTCTCGAAAGCAAAGGATCAAAGCGAGGCTTGCTGGGATATAATCCATCATTGAGACCCCCCACAAAAATCACATCAAAAATAATATTGGGACAATGATCAGTAGAGGAAATAAAGATTCCATCCTCTTCAAAGGAAGCTTCGTTGTAGTGAAGAGCTTCCAACATATCCACGACATTTTTTTTTCTTTCAAAAAAATTAGAAGGCAAGGAAAGCTGATCCAGTCGAGACCAATGTTGAAAACATTGATCTACAGATTTTGCAATGGAAGGTTCCAGGTCTTCGCAGTAATGCGTCCAAAATTGTTTCAAAGCATCTGCAAAAGATTCATAGGAATGCTCCAGGCTTTGAGCCATGTCTTGCAATTCAAGATAGACTTTTTTACAGAAAAGAAAAAATTCTTTTTGAGGGTTCTCAAGTTCTTCAAAGGAGCGTGAAAAAAAATCTTTGGAAGAGGACCAAAAAAATTCTTTGAGCCAGCTTTGCCATTGACTTCGATGTTGTAAAATATCGAGCGTGGGTTTCCATGGAAGATGTCGAAAAAATTCCATCCAAGATTGTTGTGTAAAACCTAGCCCAAGAAGCTCAGTGAGAAGAAGTGTGCCTCTACCTAAAGGATGGTGAGCAAAGGGTGCACCTCCATGAACGTAAAAAGGCAAATTCGCGCGCCGCGCATGATTTTGAAGAAATGAGGGTAGAGCGCTGCCAGGGCTATAGAGCACCGCAATTTTGTGCAATGCCTGCCCTTGATCCGCCAGACCTAGGATATGTCTCACAATCCAATGACTTTCATCTTCAGGACTTGCAAGGCTCTCAACATTGCAAACTGAGGGCATGAGCTCTTTTGTATGGGTATCAGCTTGGCAATGTGTGGAAAAAAAATCCAAGCTGTCAAGATGAGCAGGGCTCGGCATCGCATCGCGTACCAGCCATGCGTGTACATCAATATTTTTTATAGAGGATATCAGAGATTGCTCGAGTTTTGACAGCTTCGAAAAACCATACACAAACAGTGTGGAGAAAGGCAGCTCTTGAGATCTCAATTTTGATGAGCTTGCGGCTTTTTCTATGAGGCTATCAGGGCTGTGAAATCTACGGGCGATGGTATGTTCGTAGCTATCTTTGATGTTTTGCAGATCTTGTAATTTTTTTGAAAGCGGGGGAAGGCTATGGATCCGTGCTTGCGTCAACTGTGAAAAGCATGTTGCCAGCGAAGGCGCCAGACCTTCCTGATCTTTAATGGAATAAAAGCTGTGTTGCTTGTCAAGTGAGCTGCACAAGTGAGCAATCAAAAGCTTCTGTGCGTGCGCTGCAAAGAGGGGCCTGTCATCGAGATCAAAGCTTTCTTTGAGGATCCAACGAGAAAGATCCAAGAATCTCCAAAAACGAAGGTTGTGAAGAGAGCCCATTTTTTCCGTGAGCTTGTGCTGCAAGGAAATTCCAACGAGGTTGTCAGGCACAATGACAATGAGCGGACGAAAATCATTTGAAGCCAAGGATTCTAGATGAGAAAAAAAAGATTTCTCAAAACCAGTTCCAAAAAAATCGTAGTACAGCTTGCCCATAAAAGTTATCGGCATTATTGACACAGACTGAGTAAAAAATCACGTCCTTACCTAGGGCTTAGGCAAATTGTCGTGTTTTTATAGGTTTTCGATATCTACGCCGCAGTCTTTGTCATCCCAGCATAGCGCAATCCTTTTGGCAGCTTCGGGGAGGCATTCTAGATCTTCTCGAAAAGAAGAATGTTCTGGGCCGGTCTTACAGAGTGTACTCAATTCACCATCACTTAGAGCATCGTTGAAACGAGTCAGTCGGGATTGTAAGATACTGGGAAAATCATTGGGAATTTGAAATTGAGGCTCTAAGGTTTTGACAAAAGTTTTTTGCGCATTGGGGATGCGGATGTCAAAGTGTCCTATGGCATTTGGGTAGTCCGACATCACAAAAATATCCCCTTGTTTTTTTTGATTTGCTAGGTAGCTGAGCGCTGGGTCTTCGATGCTTAAATGCGTAGGGCCCTTGTCCGATTGCTGCCAGTTGAAAGCATTTTCCGGAGTAAAAAGCGCAAAAAAAGTAATGACAGCACTAGAACCTTGAAGTGAAATATTTAATAGTCGGTCCAAATATGTCTGGCCTACTGCTTTTCCAAACATCTCTCGTTCTCCAAAATTGACACTGCGTTTATGATCACCCAATGCCCAAGCAAAAAGCTCTGCTGCTGAAGCCGTTCTACGGTTGCTGAGCACCATCAGATGTTTATCAAAACCAGGAAGAAAAAAATCTTCGGCGGGTTTTTCTGTGAAAAGCTCGGTATAACTAAACTCATGTTTATTCGGAAATTTGGGAACGGCTTGAAATCCGACACGTGAATGTTCGGGTAAAAATAAGGATAGAGCGCCAATACAGGAATCCAAAAGGCCTCCACCGTTGTTGCGTATATCTACAATGATGGTTTTATAGTTTGGGTTTTGACGGTGTATTTGGAAAAAATTTTTTCTAAGGTCATCTACGGTTTGTTCTACAAATCCATCGATTTGAATGACTACATGTTCTTTTGAATCGTCAGTCCAATACCAAAAGGTTGAAGGAAAATTTTCATGACTCTCGCCCAGATCGAGAACCTCTACATATTCTTTCTCTTGATCTTCATTGATGATTTCGACCTTGGTGATGTCAGCCAGCTGCACAAAAAACTGATCCAAAAACGATGCATGAAACCAATCTGCAATGGGAACCAAAATTTCTTCATCTTTACTGCCTTGAAAAATGAGTCCCGTAATTTTTTTGTCAAGCAAGGGTTCTTTGTTGACACTGGTATAGTTTGTACTTTCAATTCGTTTGTCGAGCATCAAGTATTTGGGCGCACGCCACGGATAATCAGACCTGCGAAAAAAACGAACATGCAATTTTCTTTCGATGAGATCAATATAATCTTGAAGAGCGGGAATGTTGTTTAAAGTCAAAGTAGAATGGGGGTCAAGTTGTCCGATGCTATATCGAAGCATCAATCTCAAGTACCAAAATAAAAACTCCGAATCACTCATGACCGAAAACTTCTCTCTCATCGAATCATAAATTGCCTTGTACCCATCACAGTATTTTTGCTGCGTGATTTTTTCAGTTTCTGGATCGATGAGCCCTTCTTCGACTTTGTACTTTTGATAGAGCAAAGCCATTTCAGGCTCACTCAAAAAATTTTGAAAACCTAGCTGAGCGTAATGCTGAATTTTTTTTGGATCTGCTGTGAGATGATATGTGGCAAAACGTTTGAACAATTCATCATGAATTTTGCAAAGATTTTGTTGTGCCAACAACATAAAATCATCCAAACTCTGATCATTGATCTCGGGAGTTTCAATGAGAAGTGGAGTGGTATTCTTTCTTGATTCGGGTTCGGTTTTTTTGTTTTTACTTTTGCATGAAAACAAAAAAACAAAACACAGAGACAAGCACAATACTCGAAAAGTTGTGCGAGAGTTTTGATCTCTGTTGGAAAAAAAATTTGTCATGTCAAAGTGTGATTTTTCTTTTACGTTCTTAGAATTCTTATATCAAATTTACTCACTGCATTACAAGCATGGCTTTCCTATATCAAAAAAAATATTATAATAACAATAACTTATATTTTTCAAACGATCGATACAATGGTTTTACGTGAACAAAGTCAACAAAGCGGCAGGAAAGCTTCGAAATCTGTTGAGGTCTTTGTTAGGTCGAAGGCTCTACACAAAACAACTTTTTATCTATGCTGTAATGAAATCAAAATGACCATGCCCTGCAAGAGCTTATAGATAGATATTTTCCAGCGCGCGATAAAAAATACAGTTTGAAAAAAATATCATAAAGCATTTTTTTATTTCCTATTATCGTTGTTAAATCAGAATTTTTTTTAGGCTTTTTGTATGAAAAAAAATTGTGACCCTATAAAAAAAAGTAAAAAAAACATGAAGTTTTCTTTACAAAGGCCAAAAAGATTGATTAATTCACTCCGTTAACAGCGAGGGTGAAACCTCAATTTGAAATTGTAACTAAATAAATCCAAATATATTTGGGAGGATAATAATGAAAAAACTATTCGCTGCTTTTGCTGTACTAGCCTTTGCTGCTACGGCTCAAGCTAATGACAACACAGGCAAACTCGGTCTCGGTTACCAAAGTTCTTTGGCTGGCGGAGCTGGTTCTTGGTCTGTAAAATACGGTATTGCTTCGAACCTAACCGCTCAAGCAACCATTGGTGCATCTTTCAACAAAGGTGACGATAACGATCCGATCGCTTTCGGTGCTCGTGTTCTTTATGACATCGTTGAAGGTGAAAACTCAGACTTCTACACAGGTCTTGGTCTAAGATACGAAATTCAACCTGATGCTTCAACAAGCCTAAACGGTTTTGGTGAAGACACCATCGTTGTGAACGTTCCTTTGGGTTTTGAATTCAGCTTGGCAAATGCTCCTGCAGTTGCTTTCTCTGCTGAAATGGGCCTAAACTACACCTACGGCACGAATTCAAAAGCTTGGAACCTTGCTACTGTTGGTGGTGGACTCGGAACCGTATTCGGTGCTGGCGCTCACTACTACTTCTAAGAACTACTGTTCATAGTAAGTTTAAAAAGGCCGCCCCTGAGATGGGCGGCCTTTTTTTTATGTCTTTTTTTCGATATCTGCGCGAGCCTGCCGAAAAATCTTATCAAACATCTCCTCGCGTAGTTTTCCTGTAAAAGTGTTTTGCTGACTGGGATGATAGCTTCCAATCAAAGTATAAGGCCTAAGCTCAATTTGAGCACCATGTGAAAATGTGGGCTTGGGTCGAATGCGTTCATACTGCTCAAAATAGACTTTAAGAATCTGATCCCAGGCCATTGCTCCCAAAGCGATGATGACTGAAACTTGTGAGAGCAGCCTTAGCTCTTGGCGTAGGTATGTAAGACATTGTTGTTTTTCCTCCAGGCTGGGTTTGTTCTCTGGCGGCGCGCAGTGAACAGCCGCGGTGATGTAGCAGGAGTAAAGCTCTTGTCCGTCATCTCGAGATTCATAGCCTTGGTGTTTGGCAAGGCCTGCTTTGTAAAGAGCTCGATAAAGCCACTGGCCGGAGCGGTCTCCTGTAAACATTCTTCCTGTGCGAT
>JAGRAX010000179.1 GCA_020434365.1 Bdellovibrionales bacterium | reverse complement strand
GACAATATGCCCCAGGCTCAGACAAAACGCAAAAAGCGCCACGGCTTATAGTCCCGTGGCGCTTTTTTAAAGAACTACCTTTGGTATTACAAAGTCGCTTGAGGCCGTGTACTTCTCTTCCTCGTTTTGCTTTTTGTCGTGGCACTCCGAGATGGGGCTTTTTTCGACTTGGAACTTACTTTTGCCTTGGTCGCCGACTTTTTCTTAGGCCCTTTTTGATTTGAACCTTTCCCAACTTTGGCTTTTTTTTCAACTTGAGCCCCAAAGATTGCATGATCTAGTACCTGCCCTATGTTTGAGACGGGAACGATATCTATGCCCTCCAAATAATGATCCGGAATTTCATACAAATCTTTCATGTTTTGTTCAGGGATCAATACCTTAGTAATTTTTGCTCTTTTTGCAGCCAATACTTTTTCCCGAACGCCACCGATGGCCAAAACTCTTCCTCTCAAAGTGATTTCTCCCGTCATGGCTACGCTTTTGCTGATGGGCTTTTGAATCAAGGCTGAAATCAAGGAAGTGGCCATGGTTACACCTGCAGAGGGTCCATCTTTCGGGATGGCTCCTGCAGGAACATGCACATGAATGTCCTGACTTTGAAAGAGTTTTTCATTGATTTTGAGTTCCTTTGCATGAGACCTTGCGTAAGAAAGAGCAGCTCTCGCAGACTCTTTCATCACGTCACCCAAATGTCCGGTCAAAGTCAGAGTACCTCTGCCCTTCATGAGCGTAGTCTCAACAAACAAAACTTCTCCACCCGCTGAGGTCCATGCCAAGCCCGTACATACGCCAACTTCGTCATCATGACGTTCGCCTTCTGGAATATAGCGAGGAGGGCCCAAATACACATGCAAGTTTTCTTCGCTGATGGTGACCTTGGTTCTTTTTCCTTCGGCCACACCCCGAGCCACTTTTCGAAATACTGAAGCAATCTCACGCTCCAAGTTTCTCAATCCGGCTTCACGCGTGTACTGCTCAACGATCAAACGCAACACTTCATCCGTTAGTTTAACATGATCACTGGTCACACCATTTTCCGTCAACTGCTTTGGAATCAAGTAGAGTTTACAAATCTCCACTTTTTCTTCCATGGTGTA
>JAGRAX010000178.1 GCA_020434365.1 Bdellovibrionales bacterium | reverse complement strand
CTGAATTTCTTAAAAACCCATCTCACAAAAACACCTGTTTTGTTTTTGATCATGAGTTTATGTATGAGCCTCATCTCAATGTGTTTTCAGTCATCGAAAAGCTACCGTCGCAAAACATCTATCTATGCAGCAACCACTATCAACTTCCAATCCTTCAAAGCAAATGCCTCGAGCATAAGGTTCTGCTGATTGCCAAACCTTTGCTTCCCTATATGGAATACTTAAGCGGCTAATCTCTATGAGAGATAAAAATAATATTTTAAATATTTTTTTCGAAAATTGTCTTTGCCAGTTATTTTTGTGCGTTTTACTACTCGCTATTTTGATAATTCCAAAAACATCTGTTGCAGAGCAAAAAGAATGGCTCGTACTCAAAGGAGACATTTCAGATCAAGAGATGATCCAATATCATGAAAAATTTACTCCTTTGTCTAAGATCCAAATTGACCCCTTCTATAGAGGAGTATTGTGGTTCAAATGGACAATACCAAAATCAAAAATCAAGCAAGAGCTACCGTTTATCTTTTTTAAGAGTATCTCAGACTGTGATCAGACATTTTGGAATGGTGAGCTCATTGGAGCTACCGGAGTTGTAGAGGACAATCTATACTATTTGCCTCATTTACCTAGACTGTATCGAATTCCAAAAAAACATGTAAGAGAAGAAAATACGTTACTAATCAAAACTTACAAAATAGGATGGTACTACGATAGAGCAGGTCCTTCTACTACCCCTATAATATCTAGTGAAAAGCCCCTCAAACACAAAGTTCTAAAAACAAGGTTCTTACGTAGCTATATTTATCTTACGTTTGGTTTTATTCTAATCATATTGGGTCTTTTTTTTCTGTGGACTCACATATTTGCAAAAACTGAAATAAAAAATGTATTCATAGGATTGTCGATCATCTTTATCGGTTTACACTCAATTTTTTATAGTTTTGTACCCTATGAATTTTTCCCCTTTCACAGTCAAATCTTAAAGATTCATTGTATCTGTCTATATCTATGCTTGCTAACTTTATTTTTTTCTCTCGCACAAAAATCAATATTGAGAAAATTACTTTTTTTTGTAACTTTGGGATATTGCATTGGCTTATTTTTTACCGATAATTTTAACGAGGTTATAAAAGTTTATTTTACATGGTATCTGGCTCTGCTATTTTTTGGCTCTATTCTATGCTACTACGTGTACAAAGATATTGCTCAAAAAGGGATGTCTCTTATCTCAACAGCGCTTATACTTACGATAGTTGTTTCTTCTGTCGATGTTTTCTTATCTATACTTGGGCTATATCATTTAGAAATATCTTCTTATGTATTTATGCTATTCTCAATTTTTGTAGTTACGACGCTAACGCGAGATTTTTCTAATTCCTATCGGGAGATTGAGAGTGAGGTGAAACGTCGGTCTCAGGATTTGGCTCAGTATGCTGAAAAGCTCATTCTATCCGATCGAGA
>JAGRAX010000177.1 GCA_020434365.1 Bdellovibrionales bacterium | reverse complement strand
GTCAAAAGCACCGCCGGCTATGAATAATATATTTTGTGTATTAACTTCAATAAATTTTTGATCAGGATGTTTTCTTCCTCCTTTTGGTGGGACATTAACTACAGTTCCTTCTAATAGTTTTAACAAAGCTTGTTGAACCCCTTCACCGGATACATCTCTAGTGATGGAAGGATTATCACTTTTCCGGGCAATTTTATCTATCTCATCAATAAAAACGATTCCTCTTTCAGCTTTTGCTACATCATAATCGGCTACTTGCAATAAGCGGGTTAAAATACTTTCTACGTCTTCTCCAACATAACCGGCTTCGGTTAGTACGGTTGCATCGACGATAGTTAAAGGTACATTCAACATTTTGGCAATGGTTTTAGCCACCAATGTTTTTCCTGTTCCGGTTTGGCCTACCATAATGATGTTGCTTTTTTCAATCTCAACCTCATCATCATGATTCTTCTGCATCAATCTTTTATAGTGGTTGTAAACGGCAACAGACATTACTTTTTTAGTTTGGTCTTGTCCGATTACGTACTGGTCTAAGAAGGAACGGATTTCTTTTGGTTTTTTAAGCACTAAATCGCCTAAACCATGCGAGTGTTTACTTTGCTTTAGCTCTTCTAAAACAATGCCATGTGCCTGATCAATGCATTTATCACAAATGTGAGCATCAATACCGGCGATTAACAAATTTGTCTCAGGTTTCTTTCTGCCGCAGAAAGAACATTCCAACATTTCTTTTGCCATTTTTATATAGTCAAAAGCCTGAAAATTACAAGTAAAAGTCGTTCGTATGTATTATTAGACTTTAAACTTGGAACTTTAGACTTGATTATTTTCTTCTTAAAACTTCATCAATCATTCCGTATTCTTTGGCTTCATCTGCAATCATCCAATAATCACGTTCTGAATCTTTGTAAACCTTTTCAAACGATTGTCCGGAGTGATTGGCAATAATTTGATAGAGTTCGTTCTTTAGTTTCAACATTTCTTTCAAGTTAATTTCCATATCGGTAGCTACACCTTGTGCCCCACCCGATGGTTGGTGAATCATCACCCTTGAATGTGGTAATGCAGAACGTTTCCCTTCGGCACCTGCACACAACAAAACAGCCCCCATAGAAGCTGCCATACCTGTACAGATAGTAGCTACATCAGGTTTTACATACTGCATCGTATCGTAAATTCCTAGTCCGGCATACACACTCCCGCCAGGTGAGTTGATGTAAATTTGAATATCCTTTGACGCATCAACACTTTCCAAGAACAATAACTGAGCTTGAATAATGTTTGCAACATAATCGTCAACCCCTGTTCCTAAGAAAATGATTCTATCCATCATCAAACGAGAGAAAACATCTAATTGAGACACATTTAATTGACGCTCTTCAATAATGTAAGGAGTCATTCCACTTACAATTTTATCATAATACATGCTATTCACACCATGATGTTTGGTAGCAAACTTTTTAAATTCTTTTCCGAAATTCATTTTTAAAATAGGCTATTATTGTTTCCTCTTTTAAACATAAAAGA
>JAGRAX010000176.1 GCA_020434365.1 Bdellovibrionales bacterium | reverse complement strand
AATCTTACATCTGGTCCACTTGTCGTATTCTCAAATGTAAAAGATAGTTCTGAAATGGGCACGCTCAATGTTTATCTTATGCCATCTGGTGAGATTAGCTACATTCAGGTTGGTCTACTTCCAGTTCTTTGCATGTAAAGACATAGAACTGGCCCCCTTTGCTGTTGATAAAACTAATACATTTTGTCCGGCAACAAATACTACAAATGCTTATTTTTTTGATCTCATGGCCTGGATGGCCATGAGAAGAGCCCTCTCATGGACGGAGACACTTCGATACTCCAAGAACAGCCTTATTGAAATTAAAGCCAATAAGACTCAACTAAAAAAAATACCTAACACTTACTTGTAAGTTCCTCATTGTGAAAATCTAGATAAATCCAAAGATGCTCCTCTAAAGAGATCAAACACTTCGTTGTGCTCCAGGTTCTTCGGATCAAACGACTGACATTAGCTCGATGCATTGCCAGTGTGTGATTGATTTTAAATATTGGATCAAACTTTTTTTTCTTAAGCTCACCTTGTCCTGCAACACACGCTTTTTCACTTTTATAAGTCTGGTAATTACAATGGGGCAAATGCTTTTGAATCACCTCTGGATAGTGAGGATGACAGTCAGACTCCACTAAGGCCCTCGGATGAATCCACTTTTTTACCTCTGAAAAGAGCTCATCTCTTTTTTGTGGAGCCTCATTTTTTCGGTAACCATATTTTTTTCTGGAGAGTTTTGCCAAGTGCCCTTTTGCGGGAATCCTTGCCACACTAAAACCCAGAATCTTTCGATCTTTAGTGACCACAATCGGTACCGAAACGGGCTTTAATTTGGTGTGTTCTATTGTCTCCAGATCATCAAACTGAATGTGATCAAAAGTGACACCGGCCCAGCGCAGGGAGTGCTTTTGTTTGGCCACTTCACTGAGAAACTTTTGTTTTCGGCGAACGGTCTTTCTTGTTGTGCCTAAGAGAAGAGCAATTCTTCTGTGAGTGACTTGAGAGGCAAGAAGCTTTCTTATTAGAGGGTTGAGGCGTCTGCGATTTTGGCTATAGTTGATCGAAAATGTGGCGTTGGAGAAGTGTTTATTACAGTTTTGGCACTTCCATCGTTGGATGGTTCTAGAGTCCGACTTGCGGAAGTAGTGTCCGAATTTTTGTATTTTCGGTCGCTTTGCTAAACATTTGGGGCATTCTAGCTTCATGGAAGTGTAAGGAGGCAATATGCTTGCCAATATGCTTATTGATATTGAGAACCATCAACAGCAGAGGGGACCAGTTCTATATTAAAACGGAAACCCAACACCCACTCTTATGGCAATCAAATTAGCACTGACTGTATCTGAGCTAGGAAGTAGGCCATACTCAAAAGAAACGGGAACATACATTGTTGGTGAAATAAACCAATCGAATCCAAGCCCTGCAGACATTACTGATGTATTAGTGATGGAGATTGTATTAAGTGCTGTAGAACTTTCTGAAAGAGGGAACATAAGAGCAAATCCTCCACCTAACCAAGGCCGAAAACTAAAAAATAAAAAAAG
>JAGRAX010000175.1 GCA_020434365.1 Bdellovibrionales bacterium | reverse complement strand
AAATCAATGAAAGTATTATTTTGCTCTCTCTTCACAGTTTTTTCAGCAAGCTCATTTGCCAAATCCTTAGATTATTCAATTTCAGTTTATGGATCAGATGCGCAGAAAATATTTAATGCCAGTCCCAAGCGGCTTTCTTCATCTTCATGCTCTTATGCGGAAGCGAGTCCTGATAAACAAGGCGACCTTGGGGAGACGCTTAATAAACTGATCAATAATAAAGACATTAATTCTGTCATGTGTGTGAAAGTCGGGAAAAAAACTTTCGCTTGTGAAGGAAGTACCTTGTGGTTTTATAAACCTTGCCAGCTTGAATGATTGAAGACGCCAGTGTCGCACCGGTAAATTAGTCGTTGAGATAGGTGCAGGTTCGTTCCTTCATTCCTGTACCCTCAATTTTAAATTTTCAGGTTTACAGTCTTGGCACTTTCTTTATTTTACCAGCTTCAATCTCTTATCATCTTCTTGAGGCCTTGAATCATGGCGCGAAGTCGAAGAGGGCCGTCGTTCTGTGGCACCTTGGTTTTTCTGACTCTCTGAGGGGTCCACCAAAGGGGCATATTTTTTTTGCACCACTTCTTTCAAACGAGTCAAAGTCACATCCAAACCCATTTCCTCTTCCATCTGTTCGATAGAGCGATTTTTAACCGGCACATAGTGACGTTGGCTCTCATCCCCTTTTTCGGGAAATCGATAGGTCAGATCCTTGATGATCTTGTTATACTGATCAATTGCCTTCTGTAGTTCACCATGAGTGCTCGCTAGATCCTGAACAGCCTGAGCCCTTGCCTCAGGATCTTTAGTGGAATTTTTCTTGATGATCAGATCCTCTATGGCTTTTTGATGAGTCTGAATTTGAAGTTCAAAACTCAACTTTTGGGAGCGAAGTTTAGCATACTCTCCCCCCCCTTTAGCCGGGGATTCAGGTTTCTCTCCCTTTTTCCCTTCCGCTTCACTCTCAGTTTTTGTTGACTCGTTGTCTTCGCCACCGGAACTCGCAAAAGCATGAAAAGGCCCTGTGATCAAAGTCCAACTGCAGACGATCAAGACAAATGCACAATACCTCAGCACTCCTTTATGTCCTCCATGAACTGATCCATCTCTAGTTTCGCGGCATTGGCTCACTGAATACTACATATTGATGGAAAACTGTTCCCACCTCACATCAAGGGGAAGTCCTTTAATTCTTTCCACAAAGATGGCTGCCTTTAAAGGATTCAAATTTTCAATAATTAAACATCCTGACTCAATGGATTTCATCATACCTTCAACATCCCAAAGCAATTTTTTGTCCGTCAGAGCATTTTTTATTTCATCACGAATTTCTGGAGAATCAATTCCGTCCACAATGACTTTCACCCGCAATGGACCATCCCGCCCTAAGGACTGCTCCGAATTCCCGAAAGCTGAAAGCTCCCCCATGTCAGCCAGATTCTTCTTTTCTTCGAGAATCATCGCCCCTTGCACCTCATTCGGTTCGTCTCCATTCCATTGCTCAGTGATCATTTGATGAGATTCACTCTCCGACTCTGCTTCAGAGCTCTCTGGCAACAATGAATTCTCGCC
>JAGRAX010000174.1 GCA_020434365.1 Bdellovibrionales bacterium | reverse complement strand
TTGAGAAACTGAGCGCCTTTTTCAAATCCTAAATCGGCGACTGAACTCGGATCTACCGCATATTTTCGCTGACTGCTTGCGGGAGATGCAGCGGCGAAAAGCACCTTCTTTTAAGTTATCACACTCTTGCTGATCCATTTACTCACTTCAGGAGCTCTGTACGACTTCATGGATTGAAGCAATCCCTCAACAGTGTCCGCAAAGAGGGCCATTTTCTTATTTTCAGGCTTCAGAAGACTCACATTCTCCATTTGGTCAAAAAAGTTTTGCAGGGAATGAAAAAAGCCATCTATGTTGAGAAAGCCAACAGGATATTTGTGGAGTCCCAATTGCTGCCAAGTTAATATTTCGATAATCTCCTCCAAAGTTCCAAAACCACCCGGCATGGCAATAAAGCCCTGAGCTAACTCAAACATCCTGGTTTTTCTCTCGTGCATCGTCTCGCAAAGAATTAACTCTGAAAGGCCAGCGTGAGCTATCTCCTTGTCTTGCAAAAACCTAGGCAAAACCCCAATCACTCTCCCACCGCTTTTTAAGGCAGCATCAGCTATTGTGCCCATGAGGCCAATATTCGCGCCTCCATAGATCAATGTTATCCCTTCTTCAGCTAACCTTTTTCCCAAAGCGCGTGCTCCTTCGGAGAAATGAACACTATTGCCCAAATTTGAGCCGCAAAAAACACAAATTGATTTCATCAAACAATCCTCCGCGACGAAAATATCCCTTTTTGGTTAGAGAACCTACTATAGGGAATCGGAATGGCAGTCTAGGGTATTTAATACTAGAAGGGAAAAACGGAAAGCTATTTGAGCTCGCCGAAGAAAGGAATCATTTTGGATCCATCAAAATAATATCCCTGAGTGACACTGGAAAGATAAACTTCCACTTGAACGACATCAGTAATTTGAGGACTAGTTATTTTTTTCTTACTCACCCTTGATTCTCTCGTCATGGATAAAATTTCAGATGCCCTGAGCAAGCTTAGATAGGTGTTGAGGCCATAAAATATTTTATCTTCGACATTGTTCTTTATTGTATTTGGTTCAGAGGCTTCGGACTCACTGATTTGATAGACGTTATAGGAATGTGTTTTCAGATCTGAAATCAGCACCACAATAAATTCCTTAGCTTCGGATCTACCAATCAATGCAACATCATTTATATCATCAGAGTTAAAGTTCCCTTTCACAATCATCGGGAGCTCATCCTTAGAGTCCCCATATAAATCCTGCACTGGCTTCATGAAATCATTAAATTTATATAAAGAAAAGTCAGCCTTCCAGAGACTCAGTGCTCTCGTTGCGTCCTGCCCCAATATTACCCTCTTATGAGAGGAATCTATCATCGGCTCAATAATTTTTGCCTCAACAGAGGCTTCCCAAGATAAAAGCAAAAAGAGAAATATTAATAGTTTCATCGTGCTCCTCGACTACGCTTTGTCTTGCTACGTTTGGAGTTCCCTTTAGAATCACTTTTTTTCCCACAACTCTTATAAAATATGTGTTCCCCAATTTGCCCTATTCTTTTGCATTTTCCAGCCCATTTTGGATGGACACTCGGATTATGAT
>JAGRAX010000173.1 GCA_020434365.1 Bdellovibrionales bacterium | reverse complement strand
TGGTACGCAGATTTTTTATGGAAAAAACACCTACAGTTTTTTCGGTCAATTCGAACAGGCAAGCAATGCCTACGGTTCGATGAAGTATAGTTTTTAGATTTCTAGAGTAGTTATATAAAAAATTTATTCGTTGCCGTAATAAATTCTATCAAAAGTATCACCTAATTTTTCGATGCTACCATCTTCAATTTGTTTGATAGTACTAGCATTGTTCGCTAGTTGTACAAGCAATGTGCCTGCATCTATTCCTTTACATTGAGCCTGAATGAAAGGGCCTGTTTTTACAGATTCATCGCTCTTTGAGATGATATCGGTAAAGGTGCTGTGATTTAAAAGGCTTACAGTTTCAAATCTTTGTATGGTTGAATTCCCTTTACTGTGTGTTCCTTTATTTATGATTTTAGCCTTTATGGACACAGATTCCCCACCTGTATAAAAAACTCCAAGATCTAAATTGACATCCCCATGTATTCTATACCGATTGAAGGTCGTAATCAGACCATTTTTTTTATTATAGAAAGTTTTGGAGTATGTAGATCCGGTAAAAGTTTCCACTCTAACATCGCAGGCCACAAAGGCTGGGTCTTCAAAGCTCCATGCATAAGTAGAAAAGAAAAAGATAGATAATATAATGGCCGCGGTTCTTTTTTTCACTGTAAAGATCTCCCTAAAATTTGACTACCTGGTTTTATGATGCGATATATCAATTAAGCTTGTTTTGTCAAGGCTTTTTCTTGGATGTACTAACCTTCCACCATAAGATGACTTATGTGATTTGAAATCAATAGCTTCATTGAGGAGATCAAAAATGCAACAACCTGATTTTATTAAAAATTACAAGGATATACTCTCTAAAGATGATGCACGCTATCCTGAGAGTGAGGAACTTTTGAGTCAAGGGGCTCCTGTCGGTAAGGCCTTGGGTCTTGTGAAAATGGGTGTGCATATAGAGGAAATTCAGCCAGGTCGAAGGACGTCTTGGCCTCATGCCGAAAAAGATGAAGAAGAATTCGCATTTGTCATTGAAGGAAAGCCACAGGTGTGGATTGATGGTTATGTATATGATCTTGTTCCAGGAGATTTTGTGGCTTTTCCCTCAGGAACGGGCATTGCTCATACCTTTATTAACAATTCAAGTCAGATGGTTGTGTTGCTTGTGGGAGGTGAGGCGAGTCGTTCTAGTAACAAAGTCTTTTATCCTCTACATCATAAACGAAATCAAGATATGAAAGAGCAGGGTCGACTATGGGAAGATGCACCTCAAAAAGACTTAGGCCCACATGATGGATTGCCAGATTGCTTGCGAGAAAAAGTGGGACCCAAAGGATATTTATAAATGTGAAGATGAAATTTCTTGATAGTACAGCATTGCACTTCTTTTGAGATATTTTCTTATTTTTTTTTCATCAAACATGCCCTGAGGTTCTTGCGTTTTTGCAAAAGGAGAGCATGTATATTTTATGCTGTGGTAGAGCATGCTGCACATGCCATGAATGATCCATTCCTGATCTTCTTTTTTTAGAGTTTTTTGAAAATGAAATTTAAAATATTTTTCCAAAATTTTTTCACCGTGTCGAATAAAAATGGTTTGATCTAAGCCGTATTTCTTAATTT
>JAGRAX010000172.1 GCA_020434365.1 Bdellovibrionales bacterium | reverse complement strand
TGCATAGATCCATTCCAGAGGAAGATTTTTTGGTTCTACGTCATGGGGAAAGTTTCAAAGCGAAGTAGAAAAGCCAGTTTTGATGCTGGCGATTCCCATATATTAGTGTTAATAAGAGGTCCCAGGAGTGTACAAACCTTTTAACCTGGCGAGGAGAATAAAAAAACATGATAGCAATGGCTGAATATATTTGGATTGATGGTGCAAAACCCACACAAAAGCTTCGATCGAAAACGAAAATGGTCGAGATCAAAGCACCGAAAGACGTTGTTTTAAGAGATTTTCCAGATTGGGGCTTTGATGGTTCTTCGACTTATCAGGCCGAAGGACATAGCTCTGACTTGATGCTCAAGCCAGTGAATTTTTGCAAAGATCCTCTACGAGGGGAAGGAAACTTTTTGGTTTTGTGTGAAGTTTTTAATTCCGATGAGACTCCACACATTTCGAACACCCGAGCGACGCTTAGACGTGTTCTTGATTTGGGAGCTGCAAAAGAAGAGTCTTGGTTTGGTTTTGAACAAGAATATACTTTGTTTCAAGGTCGCACGCCTTTGGGTTGGCCTGATGGTGGATATCCTGCTCCTCAAGGACCTTTTTATTGTGGCGTAGGTGCGGATGAAGTTTTTGGTCGTGAGCTTGTCAATGAGCATGCGCAGGCATGTTTGGATGCTGGACTTATGATCTATGGAATCAATGCAGAAGTTATGCCTGGGCAATGGGAATACCAAATTGGATACCGAGGTGTAGAAACTGAAAGTGCAGATCCTCTAACGACTTCGGATCACAATTGGATGGCCAGGTGGCTTCTCTATCGATTGGGTGAAGAGTTTAATATTACGGCGACGCTGCACCCTAAACCGATTCGGGGAGATTGGAATGGAGCCGGTCAGCATACCAACTTCTCAACCAAAGCAATGAGATCTCCTGAGACGGGAAAGAAAACCATCGATGATGCAATTTCGAAGCTGCAAAAGAAGCACGCGGAGCACATTGCGGTGTATGGTGCCGGGCTCTCTGAGCGCTTGACGGGCTTGCATGAAACCTGTGCTATTGATCAGTTTCGTTCAGGGCCTTCCGATCGAGGCGCATCCATTAGAATTCCCTTGGCTGTCAGTCGACAAGGCTACGGTTATTTAGAAGACCGCCGACCTGGTGCCAATGCGGATCCCTACGAGATTGCCTCTAGAATTTTAAAAACCATTTGTGAGATTGAATAGAACCAAAAGATAAAAACAAGAAAAGAGATCATGATGAAAAAAAATATACTGTGGCTTGTGCCATTGAGCTTTTTGGCTCTGTCTGCTTGTACAGATAAGATCGCGGGTTCAAAAGCTAAGGACGTCAAACTTGAAAATGATGTGGATCGATTTAGCTATGCGCTGGGTCAGCAATACGGTCGAAACTTGAAAAGCATGGAGCTGGATTACAATAAGGATATTGTGGTGGCTTCTATGCTTTCTTCGGCTGCGGGTGAAGAGAGTAAGTTAAGCGATCAAGAGATCAATGAGGCCTTTTCGAAAGCACGCAAGACCGTAATGGAGAAGCAAGAAAAAGAAGCTGAAAAAAACCTAGAGACGGGAAAGATCTTTCTTGAGAAAAATAAAAGCGCAGAGGGTGTAAAAGTTACCGAG
>JAGRAX010000171.1 GCA_020434365.1 Bdellovibrionales bacterium | reverse complement strand
ATCACTCTTCAATTTTTGATTGAGTCCGCCGTGATTGGTCTTATTGGTGGCATGACCGGAATGATCCTAGCCGTTTCAATTTTGCTATTCTTGAATAATTACGGCCTAACGTTTGCCCTTCCGGGTCAGACTATCACAACCGTTTTATATCCAACGATCACAATTGCATTTCTACTGAAAGTATTTTTTTTAGCTCTGCTTTCTGCCTTAGGCGCAAGTTTTGTACCTGCTTATCGAGCCAGTAAAATGAAACCCGTGCAGGCGCTGACTACTAACTAAAGTGTTGATTGAAACTAGAGTGCGTTATTTGCACGAGGAGGATCAAATGACAAAGATAATCTTGGCACTTTCCCTTGGGGCGAGTTTAATTTTTACAGCTCATCCAGCAAAGGCTGAATCTGCAATAGAAATCATTAGTAAAGTCGAAAAAAATTTGTCCCCACCAAATTTCAAGTCTCTTTATCAATTTACAAACTACCGTTTAGACGGAACCATTGCTCAGTACGATGTCCGCTTTAGCGTCAAAGATGTAAATCATAGTCATGGTTACTTCTTAAAACCAGAAAGGGAGAAGGGCCGCGAAACCTTACGACTGAAAGATACAATTTGGACCTATATGCCAAGCGTGGCAAGGGCAGTTCGTGTCGCAGACAGAGAGAGCTTTGCCGGTGGTGACTTTTCCAATGCTGATGTCATGCGAGTAGATTGGCTAGCGCAGTACAATGCATCGATTGCAAAAGAAACTAAAAATCAGTTTATTATCGACCTTGTTGCTAAGAACAGTGAGGCCGCGTATGCAAAAATGCGCATATGGATCGACAAAACAACAACACAACCCGTACAGCAGTATTTTTACGACTCAAAAGGAACTCTCTTAAAAATTTGCAAATACGGATCTGTTAAGACTTTCGGTAACATTACAAGGCCCGCCAAATTGGTCATGGAAAATGTGATTACTAAACTAAAATCAGAAATGCAAATCATCGAACTTCAACTTGAAAATAAAATTCCAGATGGCCGATTTGTCGTTGATAATCTAGGTAAAGAAATATGAAAAGTTATCTTCGTCTCATGATCTTCTTTTTGAGCGGCCTTATTTTTCTAGGTGGACTCACTGCCCTAGGGGCAGATAATTCGGATGTGGATCTCGAAGAAGCCGCCGGGTTAGCCGATGAAACTCAAATGTCTGAGGCTACTTCTACTGAGACTACGACTTCCGATCCTCAGAACTCTTGGTTTAATAGAGGCAGAACAAGGACATATTTGCTAATTGATGGCACTCAAACTTCCGGAAGCACCAACGATCAAATCCACTTTCCAAATGGCCAATTAAGCTTTTCTGGTGATTTCAAAATTCTAAACGAGAGTTTTTTGATAGTCGATGCTGTTGTGAATTATGATGATAAGGACAAAGAAGGCTCTCTTTTTCTCAATCAAGTCGGCTTTCGCTCCCGCCTGAGTGACAGCGCACAGTATTTTATTGGAAAAGAACGCAGTCGGAGATCTCCTGGATTACTGATATCTCCCAGTGATTTCATATATTCAAATACGAATTTACCGGGTCAACGAGAAGATCGAAAGGGTGTCTGGCTTGGTCGCCTTTCGTATCAAAAAATCAATGGAAGTGTCGATTTCTTAATACTG
>JAGRAX010000170.1 GCA_020434365.1 Bdellovibrionales bacterium | reverse complement strand
TAGCTCAAAACGCGGAACGCCTGATAAAATGGGTTTGAATGTCGGACGCATTACACCTGGAGACCGTGCCAAGATGAACCTTGGTCCTGATACCAAAGGGGTTGTCATTGAGAGCATAGATCCAAAAAGTGTGTTGGCGGGCAAACAAATTCGACCTGGCTATGTGATTCTCGAAGCCAAATTTGGAAACAAAGAAAAGCAAAGTCCTGTGCTGAGTGTAGAGAATTATAAAAAGCGTTTGGAAAAAATCGACAAAGGAGACTCTGTAGTACTTGTAATTCAAGTAGCTCCTGGAAAAGTTGATATCATAGGTTTTACGCTGTAAGCATTTTTTGAGGCTTTATGTATCATGAAAAATGAAAAACATAAGTCTGCAGATCAGCCTGCCAAGAAAAAAACCAAATCCAAAAAAAACTTACCTTCAAAGGTCAATGCTCTTGTTGTTAGGGATTCACTCGATCAGTATCTGAGTGAGATGGGAAAAATTCCTTTACTCTCAGTAGAGGAAGAAAAGCGTTTGTCCAAACTTTGGTTTGAAGAGCGAGACCGTGAGGCGGGTCAAAAACTTGTGATGTCGAATCTGCGCTTTGTCGTAAAGATTGCCAAAGAATATTCCAAGTATGGGTTTAAGATGTCAGATCTGATTCAAGAAGGAAATCTTGGGCTCATGCATGCCGTAGACAAATATGATCCCAGCAAGGGATATCGTTTGATTACTTATGCGGTGTGGTGGATACGTGCATACATCCAAGCTTTTGTACTTCGCTCTTGGAGTATTGTTAGATCAGGAACTACCAGAGCTCAGCGTAGAATTTTTGGAGGCTTGCAAAAAGCGAGGAAAAAAATTGCCTCTATGAATTCTGGACAAGCCATTAGCAATAAAGATCTTGCGCAAGAACTTGAGGTCAGTGAAGAAGACTTGGAACAAACGCTCATGCTCATGAGCAAAAGAGATATGAGTTTGCAGCAGCCTGTCGGAAAAGATCAGCAGCTTCTGTTTGGTGAGACTCTGTCAGACGAGAAAGAAAACCAAGAAGACCGAATGATCCGTGAGGATTTAAGCGAAAAAGTTCGTCAAGCTGTAGACGAAATCTATGATGAGCTCAAACCACGCGAAAGATACCTTTTGGACTATAGGCTCTTGTCGGATCAACCCATGACTCTAGAGGCCGTTGGTCATGAGTTCGGTGTATCTCGTGAACGCGTACGTCAGCTTGAAGAACGTCTCAAAGGAAAACTCAAAAAAGCCTTAGAAGCCACTCAAGAAAACTTTGAGTCACCTTCCTAGAATCATACTTTTTCTGAAATCAACTTTGCTTGGGTGAAAAGCAAAAGGTAATCCTTTCCGCCCGCCTTGGAATCAGTTCCCGACATGTTAAATCCACCAAAAGGATGAACCCCTACAAGGGCTCCTGTGCATTTGCGGTTGATGTAGCAGTTTCCTACAAAATAATCTTGGCGCGTTTTTTCAATATGTTCAGGATTGTTTGAGTACACAGCACCCGTAAGACCATAGTCAGTATCGTTTGCAAATTCTAGAGCTTGATCAAAACTCTGCGCCTTGGTCATGGCCAAGACGGGGCCAAAGATTTCTTCTTTGGAAATTCGGGCCTCATTGGGAACATCAGTAATGATTGTGGGCTCGATATATTAGCCTTCTGGGCGGCTTGTCACCCCACCGAGTACGCACTGACCTTCTTTT
>JAGRAX010000016.1:19141-27903 GCA_020434365.1 Bdellovibrionales bacterium | reverse complement strand
CAGCGGAAATTCTCTTTTCACCTAAGATGTATTTTTCTTTTTCCCCTTCTACTGAAATCAATACATAGGTAAGTTCGGGGTGCACAGCAGCGGCAAGGTTTGCTGGGAGTGTCCATGGGGTTGTAGTCCAAATAAGCAAAGAAGTATCTTTGTGATCGATCAAAGGAAGTTTCACGGTCACTGCCGGGTCTTGGACATCCTGATAGTTCAAATTGGCTTCGAAATTCGAAAGCGGGGTTGTGACGCGTGTCGAATACGGTAGAACTTTTTTGTCCTCATAAATCAATCCACGGTCCCAGAGTTTTTGAAAGACAGACCACACAGATTCCATGAAGTCGAGGTCCATGGTTTTGTAATCGTTTTCAAAATCGATCCAACGGCCCATCCTCTCTACGGTGTTTTGCCACTGGCTGGTGTATCGAAGAACGATGCTTCTACAGGCTTCGTTGAAACGATCCACGCCGTATTCCAAAATGTCTTTGCGCCCTTTGAGGTCGAGGTTTTTCTCCGTTTCAAATTCGATGGGTAGGCCATGACAATCCCAGCCGAATCTTCTCTCCACTCTATATCCGCGCATGGTCCAGTATCTGGGCACAACGTCTTTGATGGTTCCTGCCAGAAGGTGGCCATGGTGTGGAAGCCCTGTGGCAAAAGGAGGTCCATCATAGAAGGCCCAGGTTTTGTCCTCTGGTTTGTCTTCAACGCTGCGTTGAAAACTGTGGTTTTCTTTCCAGAAAGCGAGGATGTCTTCTTCCATTCTTGGGAAAGAAATCTGAGTTTGTGGCTTTTTGAACTTCATGTGCAGCAAGCAGATATAAACCCAGGAGACTAAAACTTCAAGCTTATGCTTTGGAGTCTTCTATCAGACCCAGTTCAATGAGCCTTTCTCTGAGGTAGCTTTGCTGCGTGTGTCTCGAGGAGATTCTCACATCCGCCCGTGCGTGAAGAAATAGGGGTAGGGAATATCGCGAAATTTTGGCGAGCTCTCCTGAAGGATTGATCACCCGATGACTCGTCGAGGGGTAATATCCATCACTGGCTTCTTTGAGCATATCTCCTGAATTGATCACAATCATTCCTGGATCACAGCTGACTTCGTGCCAATGGCCATCTAGATCCTGAACTTCAAGTCCGGGAGCAGAGGAAGCCGGGAGCAAGGTAATGAGATTGATATCCTCATGGGCAGCCGCGCGTACGGCACCTTCTTGTTCGTCCCCACTTAGTGGGGGGTAATGAATGGCGCGCAAAAGGGTTTGCGTGCTTCCCTTAATAAATTCATGCAGAGGAATGGAAAAATGCTCACGAATGTTTTGAGGCGTCTCTTGCTCAATCCACCCCAGAAGTTTACTCGCCAATTCGATCAGCTCTAAGCGCAGCCGAGGTGTATGTTCTTGAGCTTGTGTGGGAAGGGTATGCCAGTCATAATAGTGGTAGAATTCTTTTAAGTCTTTCTCAGCTTGATCCTTAGCATTCTCACTTTGGAAAGGGAAATACCCTGCCTGAACTTTTGGATCAAACACATCATTCATTTTTTCAGGAGAGTTAAAATAGAGCTTCCACTCCTGGTACGCGCTCTCAATCAGAGTTGGAGAGATAGGATGGTTTTTGAGTACCGCAAATCCTTTGCGTAAAATCGAAGCTACAAAATCTTTTTTGGCTTCGGGAGCATGATAATCGACAGCTTCAACAAACATGAGCATGAATGATGTAGCTGTTGATTGTGCAAAGGTCAAAAAAAACATGTGAACGTGAGGGGCAAATCTTTTGCCATACATTTCAATGTGAATTACAAGCCTTGAAGATATGAATCCGAAAACCTTTCAAAATATTTTGTGCTCGGCAACGACATTCTTTTTTATCCTTGTCGTACATTTGTCCGCATGGGCAAAGCTTTCGATTCCCCATGAGAGCTATGTGTTAGACAATGGCTTGCACGTCATCCTTCACCAAGATCGAAGTCTTCCCAAGGTCGTTGTAAACCTTTGGTATCATGTGGGGTCAAAAGATGAAAAAAAAAGACGCTCGGGCTTTGCGCATCTATTTGAGCATCTCATGTTTATGGGGACTCAGAATGTTCCTGATGGCCAGTTTGATATTTTGATGGAAAAGCTCGGGGCAAAGAATAATGCTACAACTTCCTTTGATCGCACCAATTATTTTAGTTGGGGAGATTCTCAAGCGCTGCCTGTTCTCTTGTGGTTGGAGGCGGATCGTATGTACGCTCTGGGCGACAATATGACGCAGGAAAAATTGGATTTGCAGCGAAAAGTCGTTCGCAATGAAAGGCGACAAGACGACGAAAATCAGCCCTATGGAATGCTGATGACGACGATGATTCAAAATATCTTTCCAAAAGATCACCCTTATTGGGGTACGGTCATTGGCAGTCATGAAGATTTAGAAAAAGCTACAGTAGAAGACGTAAAAGATTTTTTTCGAGAATACTATCGCCCGGACAATGCGAGTTTGGTGGTGGCGGGAGATTTTGATCTTGCTGAAGCAAAGAAATGGATTGACCAATATTTTGCATGGATTCCACGAGGTAAAACACCATTGAGTAAAGCCAAAGCCTATGCAGGCAAATGGCCACGCTCTTACAAGTCCATTAGCTTGAAGGACGAAGTAAGTTTGCCATTGTTGACATTGAACTACAGGTCTCCCAAAGCCAATGCAAAGGGCGATGCCGAAATGGATCTGGTAGCGAGCCTTTTGACTGGAGGTAAATCTTCTAGACTGTATCAGGCCCTTAAAGTCAAAAAAGACTGGGTACAAAGTGTGGGAGCCTATCAGATCTCGAGTGAGTTGGATTCGATGTTTACGATTCGAGCTTTCATTAAGCCTGGTATTCCCATCGACAGTGTAAAAAAAGTAATGGATCAAGAGATCCAAAAACTCATTGAGGAAGAAATTGCTGATCAAGAACTTTCGAGAGTGAAAAAGCAATATGAATCGAGCAGCGTGTGGTCTTTGGAAGGTCTGCTTCATCGAGCCGACGAGCTCAACTACTGTCAATATCACTATAAAAAGGCCGACTGTCTGGAAGAAAATTTGCAACGATATCTTCTCGCGAGCCCTTCTCAGGTGCAATCTTGGGCGAAAAATGTGTTTTCGTCTACGCGTCTGGAAATTCGAATTCTTCCTAAAGGAAATGCATCATGAAACATCGAAACATTATTTTTTGTGGTCTCTGCTTAGTATATGGGACTGTCCTGGCAGGCTCACCAGAGCCAATCTATATGAAAGAAATGCCTGCGCTTGCCAAAAGCTCACAATTGAGCTTCCCGAAGGTGCATCGAGATAAGCTATACAACGGGATTTCTGTCTTGTGGATTCAAGATGATAAAATTCCCGCAGTCTACGGACAGCTCAGATTTCTCGCTGGTATGAGAACGGAGTCTGTAGAGCATATGGGACTGTCTCAATTGACGTCTTCAATGTTGATGGAAGGGTATGGAGATAAAACTGCAGCGCAGCTTTCCCAAGAGATGGATCAACTGGGAAGTGATCTATCCACAGCAATAGGAGATTATGGAATTTCTTATTCTTTTTCTTCCTTAAAGGACAGTTTTGGTGAAACCATTGCTTTATTGTCAGATCTTGTGCAGCATCCACGCTGGGATCAGGGCTCTTTTGATCGGCTTCATTCGGATCAGGTTCAAAACGTCGCATACCAAAGAACCGATCCCGATTCACAAGCTTTCGAAATTTTGAGTCAAGAGCTCTACGGGAAACATTGGCAGGGCTTTTTTTCCAGTGGAACTCCTGCAAGTGTAAAAAATCTTAGTCTTGATCAGGTAAAAAAATATTACGGTGATTTTATTCGGCCCGAACAAGCAGTATTAACCATTGTTGGGGATTTGCAGAAAGAAGATCTGCTTTCATCTCTGAATCAATCCATTGGTTCTTGGAAGGTCGAAGCAAAATATGCAATGCCTGAGATTCCAGGTTTGAATGAAATTCCAAAATTTGATTTACAAAAGAAAGTCGCAATCTATGATCGCCCCGAGGCTGTGCAAACGGTGATTGTCATGGGCAAGCCCGTCAAAGGCTTTGCAAAATCTACGTATCCAAAAGCGCGTCTCATAGATATCGTCATCGGAGGAAGTTTTACCAGCGTACTCAATCAAAATTTGCGTGAAAAACATGGGTATACCTACAGCGCCAGATCTTCGTCTTGGTTGCATCGGCAAGCTGGATTTTGGATGATTCAAACATCTGTAAAATCCGATACCACGGGAAAAGCCTTGGAAGAGATATACAAAGAGTTTACAAAAATTCAGCAAAAGGGTTTTTCCAAGGACCAAATTCAAAAAGGAAAAAAATTACTTCAGGCCCAGCTTGTTGAGTCTGTTGATAGTTTTGAAGACCTCAACAATCAAATCAATGCGACTGATTTGTTGGGGATCCCGACAGACTTTTACTTTAAGGTACAAAAGAAAGTAAATCGACTCACACCGAAAAGAGTAAAAAAAGTAGCAAAGCAAATGTTAGATTGGAAAGACTTTGATATTGTTTTGGTAGGCGATCGAAAATCCATTGAAGCTCAGCTCAAAGATATTGATCCCCAGGTAATTTCAGAAAAACCCATTCATACTGCTGAACTGAGACCTTAGAAATCAAATTTTTCTATTTTTCGATGTCTTCCATCATCCGCTTTCGCCTGGCTTCAGATTGCTTGTTGATGTCGCTGACCTGATGCCTGACTTTGTCGGGAGTTTTTCCCAGGCGAATGATTTCATCAGGGAGAGAAGTCGATTTTTCTTCAACTTTTGGCTGAGATTGTTTGGTAGGACAAGCCCAAAGGCAGCTAGATACAATCAACAAAGCAAGACTTTGCGTGATGAGATGTTTTGGACGGTGATTCATCTTTGATATTGTAGCATGCAAGGGGCTCCAAAATAAGGAGAAATTCAATTTCTAACAGGTCATATTTTTAGGACGCTAGTCTTATAACGACTTTGGGATTCAAGTTTCTGCAATGTGTAATCATGGCATCCATAAAGGATTTTCTTTGCGCAGTGGTTTCAAATGCTCGATGAGGAATAACATGTCCGGAAGCGTAGCCCACAAGCAAAAAGTAATGTTGCGAGCCTTCTTCAATGTTTTCAATGGAGGACCATTTGATTATAGATTCAATTTTTCCATTTGATATGGAAAGCCCCTCATCATCAATGATAAGAGAAATATTTTTGACTCCATCTTTTTTGTGAATGGTCCAACTCAAAATTTTGACCATCATGAGTACAATGATCAGAGTAATATATGCGGGCGTAAACCCCAATACAATGGGTTTGGACGTGTTCCATAATATGATGAGGCCCGAAGGGGAACGGTATGCAACGATCATCACAAGAATGATCAGAGCGACAAGCGCAAGTGCCGCAAGTCCAAGAATGATTTTTACAATTATGCGATAGTGAAATCGATGATTGAGCCAATAGCGTTTAAAGGCCTGAATGTCTTTGGGATGCGATGTGTATTGAAGTGTTGTGGACATTTCTTTTTAAGTATACGCAGAATGGCCTTTTTTGAAAGATTGTCCTACTTTGCTTGAATCATAAAAAGCCTTAAGGCTTCTTCGCTACAATATTGAGGAAGGTCGGAGTGGTGAAAAATGTTTTTGGATCTTTTTTTCTGGTGTTCCATTCTAGCCAGAACTCATCAGCAAGTGTTTTTGTGATCTCTTTTTCTTCGATGAGTTGAGGTATGAATTTGTGAAGGAAAATTTCCACCCATGTCCAATATTGATTCTGAGGTTTCCCGATTTTTTGAATGGGATCTAGGCTCATGATATCAAATCCAAGATCCATCAGCAGTTCGGGGAGCTTCCTTGCAATTTCCAAGTCGCAAGAGTGACGCAAGAAAAAATTATGTTGGATGTCTAAAATCTTTTCTAGCTTTGGGGAATGAGGGCTCATAATAAAACTGCTGCGGTAACTATGAAAATCACTGATTGCAAGACGTCCCCCGGGGCGCATGCTTTGGAAGATTTTCTCCAGGGCTTGTTCCAAGTCTTTGATGAAGAGGAGAACCATCCGAGCAAAGACTCCATCAAATTGTTCGTTTTCAAATGGAGCATTTTCAATGGGGCTATGGAGCGTGTGGAGATTGGAGATGTTTTCTTTTTGAATCTTCTGCTTCAAAAATTCTAAATATTCTAAGGTGCTATCCAAAGCCGTAACCTTTCCTCCGGCTTTGATAGACCTGGCAAGTTCCATGGAAGCAAAGCCAGGACCACATCCAAGGTCTAAAATGTGATCACAATGTGAGAACTGAGCTTTTTCCCATAAGGTTTTGGTTTCATCGGCCCATACTTGATCTTGAAATTCCAATCTTTGAATTTCATCATGCAGATCTTCAAGTAAGTAGACTTTATCTTTTTTCATATAAGTTAGTTTTATACCAAAAGAATTGCGAAAGGCGAGATGTATCAAATGGATGGAGTGAACAGAGTACGAAGTCTACTGAGGTAAGGTTTTAGTTGCCAGCTAAAATCGCCAAACTACAAGGGCTTGCGGAGCAAATTCATCTGTGCTGCCATCTCCCAGTTTGTTGATCCAAATTTGAAGCTCCACTCCAATATACACCAGGTTAGCTTGCCCAAAAGGTTTTCCCAGATCATAGCGAAATTGAGGCTGGGCAAGGATGTGCCACTTCACTCTATCACCAAAAGAATTATCCCTTGGACCGATGAACTCTACATGTCCCTCAATACTAAAATTTTGTTTTCCAACACTAAAGGGTAGGCCCCAATTGAAATCTACCATAAAGCTATCGTTTTCTTTGGGGGCGCCATTGTTTGCAAGGCCTCGACTTCCATCTAGATAGGCTGTTGTATCTAAATTTGCAAAAGCAAACTTTGGAAGATTCAAGGCTATTCTAATTCCAGGTAAATACTTAAGTACTTTTGCTTCTGAAGACCAGTTCACACCACCCAAAACACCAATGTCTTGTATCAGTCCCTTCCACATTTCTTTTTGACGGATCTTGTTCAAGCTGAAATTGGCGTAATATTCGGAATAGACTGCGCGATCATTAAAGCTGACATTTTCACTATGAGAAAAGTCAGCAAAGAAAAAATGGTCACCATATTTCCACCCACTGGCATGTTGGAGCGTAAAAATGTGAGTTAGATTGTCTCCACCCCCCCCGCAAAGCTGGGCGTGTCAAGCTTCCCTATTTGATATTGAAGCTCCGTATTGGACCAATCAGCTGAATGAGCTGAGCCGTTAAAAGCACCGACCAGAAATGAGACTGTGAATAGGAATGGTAGTTTGCTTGCCATCATATTTTTGAAAACTGACTTCTAGGCCTTTCAGTGAAAAATACACCGAAGCTCCCAAAAACTACAGTTATAAAGCAACAAAGTAAGTGGAGGAGGCTTTCTAACTCGGTATATATCTATTTGTTTTTATTGACATATCAACTTTGCCAAAAATAGGTTACCCGCAAAGTTACCCGTATCTCTTAGATCCTCAATTTCCCTCGACCTGTTAAAGCCTATTAAATCATTTTGATAGAAACATGGAATCTGAAAGGGTATTCATAGCATCTCTCTCCAACCCTCAAAAATCATCACCATTGCAAGCGTATCTAGCTCACAGTATTTAAGTAAGGCTTGGGTGAGTTGGTCTTTTTCATAATCTGAAATTTCAGAAAATTGTATTCTAGCATAGGCTGACATTGCGGCCCCTCCACTATTGAGATCACTTCCATGAGTTAGTAGATCGAGCTTTTCATCAGGTAGGTTTTCAAACATAGGAGGGAGTAATTTGTATGGATCTACGATGGTTGATCCCTCTTTTTTGATCCATGTCCAATCTTTAAAATTCCTACTTGGTATTCCCTCATCTGAACCGTAGATAGGCTTGGAATACTTTTCTTGTAGGTATTTGGAGCTATTTAAGATCGCTGGTAGAACAACTTTGATCGAGTTAGATCCTCCCATTGCAGGGTCATAGTAGTACCTTTTAACCAGTTCAAACATATCCACCATGTTTCGATGGCCTTCCCATTTTTCTTCTGATTCTTTTTTGGACTTTGAAATGGCTTTAATAAAATCACATAACACATCTTTGTCTTGTATTGGATTTGGGTCAAAGCAAATTTGCTCGTAAATCATATTTAAGTATGAATTTTCATGTGCTGCATATCGGAAAATTGTACCATTGCAACCCATCAATTCTTTTCGTAACGCTCTGACAAAGTCGTAATTGGGAAAATGCCCTTGTTTTGTATCAATGTAATCCCCAACATGCTCTATACGTCCATCCTTATGAACTATATGATGAGAGAATTGAAAAGCAATTCCCTCATAGGGTCTGCGTCCTTTGTTGAACGGTATAGCAACTTGTGAAGTTTCAAAGTCGATAAAGTGTAGTGGATATTGCCATGAATCATACTCCGACTTCATTCCTGCTTTGTCAAAAAATGGAGTTTTATCCTGGTTTTGGATTTTTTCAATTTGTAGCCATTGACGTTGCTTGGACGTCAAATATGGGGAGTTTTCTTCTTTTGTGATGATGTCATCCATGGAGACATCTTTGAGTTTCACTTTATCTGATGCAATGAGATCGTCTTTTTTGCGGTAGTTCCATATGTCCAATACTGTTGGTTCGCAAAAGTCATCATCACACCAACTCAATTCTTCTTTCCAACACTCCTTAAATCCGCTTTTGAGACCATTATTTTCATCCTCTTTGGTTGTGTAAAATTCACAATCTTTACATTTTGATCCAATCCCGACAAAAATACGTTCATCT
>JAGRAX010000016.1:0-19111 GCA_020434365.1 Bdellovibrionales bacterium | reverse complement strand
GGTCAGCATAGTATTGAATGGATTCTTCAAAACTCATCTCAAAGTTGCCTTTAGAGTCTTTGCCATTAAAAATAAGTTGAACCTCTTGATCAACAGGAACCGTGATAAGGATTTTTCTATCTAAATCCTTATCATCAAGGGTGCTGCAAACTGTAGCCCCTTTTCGACCGTCCTCATCTTTCACGATTTTGAACTTTTGATTCAAGCCACTTGTCTGGCACACAGCGGTTTTATCCGTCATCATCAAGCTAGTGTTTATCTGATAATTAGGAAACGCTTTTTCAAGCACATACTTCTGAAATGCCACATCGTAGAGGTAGGGTTTCCAGTTTGATGAAATCGTACCATTTTTGTTCAAGAATGAAGGTTTTTCCAGGTCGTATGATTTAGCTTTGACTTCTATCAGATGGAGATGATCTCCATTTTTTACCAATATATCGACACGAACAAAAAGATTCTCAAATTGAATCGCAGGTTCAAAAATAACAACTTGATCTTGCTTTAGAAGCTCATTGGTTTGAGATACAGATTCTTCGTAGTCTAAAGTGGTGATTTCATGACCATCGGGATAATATCTTTTTGCAAGTTCACCCACCTGAAATCCACCCTCAGCGAGGGCATTGAGAAATGGATCTTCTAGCTGTTGGTTCGCATATTCTGGATTCTTTGTGTAAGACAGCTTAGATGGACACTCAAGAGCAAGTTTAAATCTAGATTTAGTTAAATACCTTCGCACAAAATACTCTCTGTACTAGTTTGACCATTACACATATTGCAAACCATTGCACGCTCTAGAAATAGCCTCGGAATAGTACTTCTTTCTCATTAATGCTTTGAGAAGCAACCATTTCTCGAAATGCAAGAACAATTTTCATAATTACATCATAATCTATAGGATTTTCATTAATCTTGGAGATATAACTATCCCGATATTTTTTTCTTCCATCTACTGTGCTAAAATTTTTTCTTAAGTCTGAACTCATTCTTTTGGACTTTCTCAATACCAAAACGGAATCAATATCAGTGACTGAAGTATCAATTGGTTTCATATCTAGCCATTCGCACACCAAAAAATACTTGGATCCAAGAACGAGTTTTTTTAAATCTGCCGCTGTTGCACAAGCCTCCTGAAACATAGTTTTATCTAGGTTTGTCTTACATTCAGCCGCAATAAAACTGAGTTGTGTTTTAATCTCAATCGAATTTGAATAATCTTCTTTGTGAGAGGCTTTTAAGAATAATTTTTTAGAGACAGCAAAATCCTGATCTTTTTCTTTACCAATAAGGCCACCACCTGTGTATACTCCCGTAATATCTGATCTGAAATGAACATTAGATAAAGATTTAGTAGGACCAACAATAATATTATCTCTATCAAATTCTCCAATAATATTTGGATGTACAAGTCTTGGCAGAAACTCTTCGATAATACTATTGTCTAATTTCATTTGTCCCTTTTGACGATACAAAAAGTCATCCTCTGAATCGAAAATCAAATCGATTTCAACATAGTTTTTATAGATATTAAGCTCATTAACTAACCGTTTAACTTTTTGATCTTGATTTAAATCTTCATCATTTGTGATTTCCTCAATTTTCTGAATCCACACGTCATAAATTGAAATAGCCTCTTTCAGTCTATCAACTATATATGCTGTCAACTTACTATTATTGTTTATTGCTGCTGTTAGCTTATCTTTATGAGCTGTTGGATAGAACATTATCTTCCTTTAGGTTTTGAAAAGTGCGGATATACCCCTGATGACTCATAGGGCGGGGAAGGTCTAACCTTTTGAATTTCAAACAACGCCTTAGCTAAATCTTCTTGGGATTCTTTTGGCGCTCTTTTTAAACCTTCATGCAATACAGTATATGCAACATCTCTTGGGTCAATCCCATTTTCCAGCAGTTTGTTTGGATTCTCAATTATTAGCACATCTTCCTTGATAATTTTGCCAAACCTGTTCTTAAATGATCTCTCATGCCTACCAGAAACAAACAACCCCAAGGACTGTTGGGCTAAAGTTGCAATTATTTCGCTGTTGTAAAATGAAGTTTTTCTCACGTTAGATTCTCTACCAACGACAAAAATGATTTTCGCGCCTTCCTTACAGACTCGATGCAACTCCTTGAATACCATAAAAATATCAAGGCAATATTCAACCACAGTCAAATATCTATTTCCCCTATACTTTCGATTTGATCCGATTTCTGTTTTAGCAACAGATAGAATGTCGAAGCCTAGAGCCTCGACAGATGTTCTTTTTTGTTGATGGTAGTTGAATACATTAATGTATGGAGGTGAAGTTATCACAATGTCAACAGCATTATCTTCAAAAGGTATCAGACGGCAGTCACCATTAAAAATTTGCATCTTGCTTTTAGTTTCTGGCAAGTTCAAAACCAGCTTTTTTAATCTCTCCCATAAATTCCAGGCTCTTTTTCTGCTCAGCTCCTTTTCGTTTGGATCTAAAAGAACTAGGTATGTTTCAAGAATTAATTTGTGTTCAGTATCAAGTTTCTCTGAAAAGCAGTCAATAAATTGGTCAAAAAGTTTTAAAGGATTTATTTCAGAAGGTTTTTCATAGGATAATTTAAAATCATCAAATTCATCTCCAACTATAGGTATAACAATTGAATCAAGATAATTAAGAAGCTGAGCACGTTTTCTTTTAGAGCGTAAAGACAACAAGTAGATTTGAGCCATTTTCACTGCTGCAGGATTAAGTTCAACCCCCAAAGAGTTTAAACCACGTAAACTACATTCGTACAACACAGTTCCGCTTCCCATAAAAGGATCAAGAACGACATCACCAACACTTGAGTAGTTTTCAAGAAGAGATTCTACCAGTTGCGGTGAAAACTGACCTTTCCATGGTAGTAAGTTTGACCTTTCCTTATTTGCAATATCTAGGTCGCATCTAGATATTTTTTCAATATTATAGTCAAGTGTTTCTAACTTGGTTAGTGTAACTGTACTGCTTAGCCCCAATCTTTTACCTTCCTAATATTATTAGTGTTTTTCACTTAATATCTGTTTTTAACACGCGAAGTGTCGAATAAACAACTTTTTTACCTATAATACCAAATTGAATATCAGCCATTTTCATTCATATCATTAATTATCTCACATTGTCTGTGGGGGTTGATCTCCCCATAACTGGCAAAGGTTGTCATGATAGACTTATGGCCGAATTGTTGGCTCCAGGCTTTCCACTGTTCGGCATTTTTGCATATTTTTTCACCCATTAAAGGCCAGACGGTGACGATACGAGTGGGGATTGTAGTATGGAATACCGATCTTCTCTGATGCTTTTTTCAGTATGGTTCGTAATGTTGTTGTGCTTTGAATCTGATCTCTTGAGATGTTCTCTGTGAAAAAGACATCTTCCAGTTCATTATATTCATATTCTGCCCTAGGAAATATGGGATCATCATCATTAAATGGCTTTTCTTTTTTTAAATATTTCACCCAATCCACTACAAAGTTTTGAATATCCTTACGTACTGGGAAAAATTTGGTGCCAATGGTTTTGCTTGCCATCATATTTTTGAGAATTGGCTTTTAAGCCTTTCAGTCAAAAATACACCGAAGCTCCCAAAAACTACAGTTATAAAGTGACAAAGTAAGTGATGGCGGAGGAGGAGGGATTCGAACCCCCGGTACGGTCACCCGTACAGCGGTTTTCAAGACCGCCGCCTTCGACCACTCGGCCACTCCTCCGCATTTGGAGTTGCCTTCATACCCTAAAACAGCAAAAATCTGAAAGCTTTTGTCAGTCTTGGCCCTGGATCTCTTGGATTCCGCCCATGTAGGGTACAAGCACATCTGGGACTTTGATAGAGCCGTCTTCTCTCTGATAGTTCTCTAGAATGGCGAGCCAGGTTCTTCCGACGGCAAGGCCAGATCCATTGAGCGTATGCACGAAGTCATTTTTTTTGCTTTCACTGGATTTGAACCTGATGTTGGCACGCCGCGCTTGAAAATCCTCAAAGTTAGAACAGGAGGAGATCTCGCGGTACTTTCCCTGTCCGGGAAGCCATACTTCTAGATCATAGGTCTTGGCTGCCGTAAATCCAATATCACCTGAGCACAGAGAAATTTTTCGATAGGGGAGCTTGAGAGCTTCCAGAACCTTTTGAGCTTGTCCACTGAGTTCTTCTAGGGCCTCATAGCTTTGGCTCGGGTGAACAAATTGCACAAGTTCGACTTTATGAAATTGATGCTGGCGAATGAGTCCCTTGGTGTCTTTTCCATACGAACCGGCTTCTTTTCGAAAGCAGGGCGTATAGGCTGTAAATCGATGTGGAAGCTCCGATTCAGATAAGATTTCATTGTGGAAGAAATTGGTGACAGGAACTTCGGCTGTGGGAATGAGGTAGCTTCCGGTTTCTTCTACGCGAAAGGCATCTTCCGCAAATTTGGGAAGCTGACCCGTACCAATCATGGCCAAGTCATGGACCATGAGGGGAGGGGACATCTCTTGGTAACCGGCCTCTCTGTGCATATCCAACATTAAATTCACCAAAGCGCGTTCCATTCTCGCTCCTACACCTCGAAGGAAGGAGTACCGAGACCCAGAAATTTTGGAAGCTCTCTCAATGTCTAAAAGCCCCAAGGCGATGGCCAGGTCATCATGTTCTTTGGGTTTTTTGACCGGTGCTGTGGGCTCGCCCCACGTCATAATCTCCACATTGTCTTCTTCTGAATTTCCTTGGCAGACAGATTCATGGAGTACATTGGGGAGGTAGAGTAGCTTTTCTTTGAGTTCCTGATCAATATCATCAAAGCGATGATCTAAAGCCTGAATTTCTTTTTTAAGCTCGGCGCTTTGAGATTTTGCAACTTCTATGTCTGCAGGATCACCCTTGCTCTGGAACAGTTGACCAATCTTTGCCGAAAGTTGATTGGACTGCGCCTTTTTGTCATCTCTCTCTTTTTGTAAATTGCGTCTGCGGTCGATCAAAAGATCAATCTCTTTGAGGTTGAAGCGGTCTCCTCTCATTTTGAGAGCGCTCTCTATAC
Source organism: Bdellovibrionales bacterium (assembly GCA_020434365.1). GTDB lineage: Bacteria > Bdellovibrionota_G > JALEGL01 > JALEGL01 > JAGRMV01 > JAGRAX01. The sequence goes on along the minus strand of JAGRAX010000016.1, from coordinate 14,085 downwards.
GCGTACGATTTTTTTCTACAAAGCCTTGGTCTAGCATCGAAGGTTCCCTTTTTCTAAGATGATCGAGAAGATAGCAGATCTTGATAGCTGTCTTCTGAAAAGCCAAAAAGTATTTTTTTGTTTTTTATGAGCAGAGGTCTTTTGATTAGGTTGGGCTCTGTGGCCATCAGTTCAATGGCTTTTTTGGCGCTTGGAGGATGATCCTTGAATTTTTTTTCTCTATATAATGCGTTTCTGGTGTTGAGAAAGGGCGTGATGTCTCGGTTGCCGATTAAAGTTTCGATTTCCTTTTTTGATAGAGGGTCTTTGCTCATATCCCTCTCTTGAAATGAAGCCTCATGGTCTTTCAGGTATTTTCTGGCCTTTCGGCAGGTCGTACAGCTACTCTTATAATAAAACTTCATGTTCCTCTCGACAGTCGATCAATTTGATCCAAAATATCTTGTCTCTCTACCGCATTGGGTACCAGAGATAAATATTTTTTCAAAGAGGAAATCGCCTGACTGGGCTGGTTTAAGTCTTTGTACAAGAATCCCAAGCGATAGTGGATCGTGGGATCCGAGGGATTTAGGCCTTTGGCCTTTTGGTAGTATTGCAAGGCTGAAGGCAATTTCCGACTTTCTTCTTCTATGAGGCCCATCGAAAGGTATGCTTTGCTTTGCGTGGGATCAATACGAATGACTTCTTTATATAGAGCCATGGCCTTCTCTGGTTTTTTGTTGGCTTGCTCTGACCTTGCTAAGCTATATAGAATCGTGATGTTGGTCGGTCTCAAGCTTTTGGCTTTTTGAAACATGGCAATGGCATCATCGTAGTAACTGGTTTCATAGTAGAACTCTCCCATGGCTATGAGGGGCTCAACATATTTTGGATTGATTTCAAAGGCTCGATCCATGGCTTGTTTACCTTTGGCTAAGAAATTTTGGGCCAGTCGTGTAAGGCCCAACTCATAAAATCCTTTTTCATATTCTGGCCAGAGCTTGCTTGCGACTTCTAGATCTTGCGCAGCACCTTCTAGATCTCCAACGGTTCGTTTGGTGATCCCCATATAATAGTGAGCGAAAAAATAATTTTCGTTGTGGGTGTAGGCTCTTTGAAACTCTTTGAGGGCGTTATCATAATCTTTAAGAGCCACGTACACGCGACCCAATTTTACCCTAGTTTTAAAATCTCTCTGGTATGTGTTGAGAACATTTTTGAATTGTTTCATGGCATTGTCATAGTCGCCCTGTTGATACATCAATTCGCCTTCAACAACTTGAACCTCCGGGTTTCCGGGGTCAATCTTACGCGCTTTATTGACCTGTGCGCCTGCATCCAATAGTTTTCCATTGTACATGTTGGATCGGGCAAGATTGATCAGTGTATCCACATCATTGGGGTTTTGTTGTTTGGATTGCTCAAAATATTTTTGTGCAGATCTCCACTGTTCTTTTTCCGCGTAGATCGATCCAAGTGCGTTGAGCGCTTCTTGAGATTGTGGAGAGATTTCGAGAGCTTGACTGTATTTTTTCTGAGCCTCTTTGAAATCATTTCTTTGAACCAATAAATCTCCAAGAAGGATCAAGCTTTGTAGGTGTTCGGGATGTTCTTTTAGATTTGCTCGAATGGTCTTTTCGCTGTCGTCTGGATATCCTAGCTGATTGAGTGTGATGGCTTTTTGGTATAGCCCTTCTTGATGTTTTGGATCTTTCTCTACAGCTTTTTCAAGTTCATCCAGGGCTTGATTGGGTTTGCCCTGCTTTCGCAAAGCTCCACCATAGGAAACGATGTAACTGACATTGTTCGGATTTAAACTTCCGCAAATTGCATATTGCTGCGCTGCTTTTTCATAATTGTTGGTTTTCATATAGAGGTGACCCAGCTCGTAGGCATACTGATCTTTGAGAGGGACTCTCAATAATGCTTTTTCTAGGGCGTAGATGGCTGCTTCGTAGTTTTGCGTTGAGGATTCTATTTCCTCAATTTTTTTCCATAAGGTAGCCGCGGAAATTGCGCTGAGTGTTTCTCCATGACTTTCCAAATAATTGACGGCTTTTTCTTTTGTATTGGCTTTACCTTGCGCAAAGTCCGTTTCGATGATTGCCAGTGAGGAGGCAGGATGAGGGAGCGGCTCTAGAGATTTAAAGATTTTTTGCGCCTCTTCGTATTTTTTTTGAATAAGACGAATTTTACCACGATAGTATTTTGCACGGATGTACGTGGGTTCGTTTTCTAAGACTTTGTCAAATTGGTTGAGGGCCTTTCCATATTCTTTGTTTTGAAAATAAATTTCTCCTTCAAGCTGCATAGAAAACACATCTTTGACGTCTTGACCTAAAATCTTTTTTACTTCTGCCAAACTCTCAGCATATTTACCTTCGTAGAAAAGAAGCATAGATTTTGCTCTAGAAAGCTCAATTTGATTGGGAGCAAGTTTTTCAAGCTTGCTGATATAAGAACGAACTTCTGTGTTTTGATCTGGCTCTAGATAGAAGTCATGTTTTAATAACAAGACTTCGACCATTCTTGTGTTGGATCTTAAGTGTTGAGAGTCGATCGCTAATATTTCTTTGAGAAGGACCTGGGCTTTTTCATAGTCTAGGTATCTGTCATTGAGAATCAGATCTCGGGTTGCCATAAATTTTTTTCCAATGAGCTCAAGCTGCTGCTCTGGAGTCTCTTCGACTTTCTTCTGATCAAAGCGGACACCGAAAAACCCACTTTCGGTGTATTTGGCGCTGATAAATACATAAGCACCTAAGGACAGGATCAACAGAGTGCCCAAGAGCATTCCCGTAGGAAACCCTTTTTTGTTTCGCTGATTTCTTTTTCTTGCTCTGCTCTGGGACGTTGCTGCCATAGATGGCACTAACTCTTCATCCATTCCTTGAATGCTAGATTGAGAAGACTCAATGGGGGAAGCTTTGGAATGGGATGGTTCCAAATAGTCCTTGAGCACTTCGTCTACTGGAATGTCTTCGTTTCTCGTTTTGGAGTCGTCCATGAGACCACCAGTCTCATCTGCAAAAAGAGAAGAAATATCTTCGGAGTCGTCCGTAAGTAAATCTGTGGACTCACTTGAGACCATAGAAGTTTTTGGAACGCCTTGGGTGTCATCGTGGTTACTTTCAAATCCTTCTGTAGAAGATCCGAGCATGTCGGTTTGACTCTGGTGCAGGTCAGTCTCTCCAAAGAGTTCGGAAAACTCATCTTCGCCAATCATTTCGGTTCCGGATGAGCTTGATTGTTTCGGCTCTTGTTCGGTCAACGAAAACTGCTGATCTTCTCCTACCAATTCTGTGTTTGCATGCTGGTTTTCTTGGCCTTGAAATTCTATCCCGTCACTTTCCTCCAGTTGGGTTTTTTCGTCACTTTCTCCGCTAGAGCTTTCAGAAAACCAATCGTCGTCTTCAGAGTCTGGAGAAACCATTTCAGTGCTGTTGCCTTGGATCACTTTGGCTTGACCTGACATGTTTATGGAATCTTTGTGGACGCCTTCTTTTTGCTTGTGTGGGGTCTGAGGTTTTTGCTGCGTTTCAATCTCAAAGCTATCCTCTTCGCCAATCAAGTTGGTGTGAGCTGCGGGTATCTTTTGAGGTTTTTCTTCTTCGTCGTCTTCCAACTGCGTTTGATCGTCATCGGATTCAATTTGAGTTTGTTCTTTGTTTGAGATCGAAGTCTCCAGGCTGAATTGGTCTTCTTCGCCTATCAGTTCCGTCTGTTGCTTTTGAATGGGCTCATGTGCCAATGGCTCTTCATCATCTAGAGGAAGCAAATCTGTACGGTCCATGGTTTCGTACATGGCTCCCTCAGGCATAAGGTCTTCATCGGGACCGAGCATTTGAGTCTGCTCCCCCTGTAGTGCGGAGTCGTCCTCAGGAACAAACAGCTCGTCAAGTGATTCGGTATATTCTCCTCCTACATATTTATGCTGCGTTTTTGTTGGCGCCTCAGACTCATCGATGTCAAACAATTCAGTTTTGTCTTCTTGACCTTTTTTTGACAAGATATCGTCAAAGGTATCATCAAAGCCCTCAAGTAGACTCTCTGTGTCGTTTTTTTTGTCTTTTGCCATACCTTTTTTAACCCGAGCTTTTACTATTGTTATGTGAAAGAGACTTTGAGATGCAGATGACCTGCCATTCTACTGGCCTCGTATGTTGTGTGATCACCGATGTACAATCTTATATTGTAAAGGAAAGCTGGGACTCACAAAAGCTAAAAATAAAATTCAACTGAAGCTGCGTACACTTCTGATTTTGGGGACAGTCTTTGTGAGAAGGTAAAAAGAATTTTGGCATTGGAGCTTCCCGCTTGGAGCCCCAAAGAATAGAAGTCATTGTTTCGAACCTTGTCAATAGCGTATCCAGCTCGAAGTGCAATTTTGGGGGAAGCCAAAAACTCTGCTCCAAAGTAAGAATTTATGCTGGAAGTGTTGGGCGTTTTAAAGTCTTTTGTAAGGTCAGCCGTGATTGTAAATTCATCTGCAAGTTTAAATGCAATGCCGCCGGCCAGCATGAAGGGAAATTCTTCAATCGATTGCCCTTGAATCAGATTGTAGGCTGTAAATGCTACGCTTAGAATGGGCATGGGTTGAAACAAGAGGCCAAGATCCATATCAATTCCTTTTGGACCTTCAAGCAGGGGATTGTCTATGTTGACCCAGTATCCCTTTGCAGATGCCCCGATCAAAAAACTACCCATTTTCTTTCCCCCCGAGAGGAGGACTTGGTTCACGCTGGCTTGGTTTCCACCGATGTTTGGATTGTCACGATAGTATGCGACGCCATAAGCAACGCTTTTTGAGGTTTGAAAATCTACCATGGAGATCGCAAATGCATTGGAGTCGCTCATACCAATCGACGCGTAGTCAAACCTTGCAAGCATTTGTCCTTGGAGTTGTGTGATACCTGCGGGGTTGTACAAGACAGCTTGAGCATTGTTTGCGAGGGCTCGGTGCGCAGATCCAAAAGACAATGCGTCTCCGAGGTTGAAAAAATTTGCGCTTAAATCGCTGGTTGTAATGGATTGCGCGTGACTGGGACTTGGATCAAATCCCAATGATAAAGATAAAACCCAAATCAAGCTGCTGATCGCTACTGCGCGGACTTGATGCATTCCTTCACCAACTCATCCACAGCTTTTTTGTAGTCTCCCTTTTGAGAAATCTTGGTCACTTTTTCAAAGGTCACTTTTCGAAGCTCAGCATCATAATATTTTACTTTCAGCAGGCGCATATTTCCTAGAGGTGCAGAAAGTTTTCCAACAAAGATACCCTGTTGTTTTGTAGACAGGAGTTTTTCAATCGACGAAGTTTGATCTATGTCTTCGACGTGCTGCACGGGTTCGATGGTTTTTCCGGAAGGCAAGCGACTGCTCATTTGTGTAGAGAAATAACTGGATACCCCACGAACCAGAGGATCTTTTTCTCCGGAGTTGTGAAATGATGAGATGCCAAACACATTTCGTCCTGAAGAGCTTTGAGAAGCCTTTGCAGACAACTCTCTTTCTGTATCTTGAAGGGTAGAAGCAAACTCTTCATCTTGAAATAAAAACTCCAAATCATCAGCAAAAGGGTTTTCAGTGCGAGGCGATGGGCTTGCCGTGGGACCGAAATTCCTTGGGGATTCACTGGGCAATGGCGGGGTGTCTTTTTGAGATTCTTCCATGATCAACTGATCTAGAAAAGTCATATCACTTTCTTGAGCTTTTACTGCGGGTAGATCAGAGAGGCTATTGGCCTCAGGAATGGGCGCCGATGCAGCTGGATCTTCTTGAATTTGATTGCGATTTGGGGATAGAACCTCGGCGTTCGGTTTTCTTGCGGCTCTCAGCCCGGAATAAACTTTTACGGACCCTTCCATTACCCAACCAATTCCTACAGAATCTTCTGGATCTAGAGTTGCTCGATAATACCAGATCCCGGACCTCTTTTCTCTAGATCCATCGATAACGTAAATAACTTCCCCAGTCCCGTATCTTTGTGTTTCTCCGCTGTCCAGAGTGATATAGGTCTCTCGTCCATTAATCAATGCAGTGCTAGTGGATGCGTAAAGGGTTTGCACAAGGGTACAAGCAAGAATGCATGCAATGGTGACTGTTGTAATAAAAAAACGCTGATCTATGAAACCACGCACTACTCTCTCCAGTCTAATTCTTGCAGCTCTTTTTTGTGATTTACAATGGTATCTTTGATGAAGTCTGCATTGTAGGGAACATCACTTCCCAAAATACGACGGTGACATTTGTCACAGCTCATCGAGATGTATTCTGGATTTTGAGGGGCGCGTATGAGTTGGTAGTGAGCCTCTTCTTTGTTTTTCGACCAAGGATTCCCATGGTGACAGGTATCGCAGGGGTAGGTATGTCCTAATGCAATTGGATGTTGAGCCGGGTGACACTTTAGGCATTCTATTCCCTCTCCCCAAAGCTTTTCCGCATTTTTAATTTTCGCATCTCTAGACCCAGATTTTGAGCAGGACTCGATAAAGCACAGCGCGAGTAAAAAAAGAATAAAGAAGAAAGTCTGAAACGTTGTGTGTGAAGACTTTTTTGAGAAAGAAATATTACGAAACCCCATCATGGTTCGATCATATCATAAAACCTATCTAGCTGTAATATATAGGTGTTTAATCCACAGGCATTTTTTTCATCTTTGAGAATTTTTTACGAACTTGTGCTATAATTTTGGGGTACTGACGATGTGTTTGATGCGTTGCAATCCCTCATGTTGTAATTTGGTAAATGCTTCCAGCTCAAGAAAGACAGCAGCCCGCAATAGTACTGTCAGTAGATGTTCACACATGGTCTCAAACGAATACTTTTGATTACAAGTAGTTAGATCTTTCAAGGCAAATATGACGGGTATAAAAACAGAGTCTCAGGATTTTCCCTGTCCTTTCTGCGCAGAAACGGTGCAAAAGGATGCTTTGCATTGTCGTTTTTGCGACCACAGTTTATTTTTTTCAGTCAAAGTTTTTAAGAGGCCTATTTCTGGTCAAATTACGGGTTTGGTTCAGGCTATGGTGGATATTCTTCAGGTGGGAGATCCGAAAATTAGCTATGGAAAAGTTAGAAAAGATATTGTTTCAAAAAAACCTCAATACTTAGACGCGCTGTCGATGAGCGAAGCGGAAAAGATCGTCAAAATTTTTGATGATTTCGGTGGAAACGCAGCTGTAGAAGTTTCTTCGATGAGCGAAAAGAAAGTGCGCGCGGGAGCTCAAATCACATCCCTTTGGTCTGAGCTAAAGTTTTATGTATCTCTTGGGGTGATCGTGCTTTTAGGTGCTGGATTTTATGTCACGCAAAAAAAGTATAAGGCGCAGAGAGCTTTGATGGCCGATTCAAAACAAGCTCAGGGTCAAGCTTTCGATGGGTATCAATCTGGGTCCAGTCTCGCCCAAAGCGAGATACGAAAGCAAAAGACACTAGGTAACCCCAATGTAGAAAACATGATTTTGTCGACTGCAAGTGTGTATGTTGGGGATGCGACGGTTGGGTCGGCTTTTTTTGTCACAGATCAAGGCCACTTGGTGACAAACTATCATGTGACCGGAGATGAGACCAATATGATTGTTCAGACCTATGATGGTGAAAAACATCAAGCCACTCTGGTTCGCAAAGATCCTCAATATGATCTGTCTTTGATTCAGATTCAGGATCGAACATACACTCCGCTAGTGCTTGGAGATGCGACGGCATTGAGCAGAGGTGAGCCGGTGTGGACGATTGGGGCTCCCAGGGGTTTGTCTTTCAGTGTGGCTCGCGGAGTTGTGAGTTTTGTAGGAAGAAATATTGAGGGAAAGGCCTACATTCAAACCGATGTGGCAATCAATCCAGGTAACTCTGGAGGTCCGTTGATTTTGGAAAGTGGAGAGGTGATTGGAATCAACACTTTCATTCTCAAAGACAACGAAGGCTTGAATTTTTCTATTCCCATCAACTATATCTATATGAGTGACCGAGCAATCTTGGCATCGGTAACGAGCACCTTAGAAGACAATGAGACTATGAAGAGTTGGAGAGGCTATGAAAAAGTTTTGGCCTCCTCAAATGTTTCTTCATATTTAGATTCTCCTCATGTGAGGCCGGATATTGCAAATCCTTCAAACGAAAAAGAGCAAAGAGTTCTTTCTTTGAACCAGGAGATCAAAGACCGCACCGCCATCCAAACTCAAAAAGCGCAAGAGATCAAAGAACAAATTGAATTTTTTAAAAGTGAATATGAAAAAAAACTTGCGCAGCTTCGCAGTTTTACGGGTACAATTTCTGAGGAAACTCGGTTGGCTCAAGAAACACAGGAGCTGAGAATGAACGTGGTTCGAGAAGAGTTGAAAATGGTCAATTCTGAGATCGACTATTTCAAGGATATCAAAAGATTGTATCAATATGCGCAGCTATACGTGCCTCAAAAAGACAAAGGACGTGTGGATGATGAAATTGAAAAAACAGAACAAAAAATACAAGAAGCTCAAGAGGTAAAAAAACAAAAAGAAAATGAACGTGAAGAACTTAGCCAAACAAGCCTTTGAAGATAGTCGTCCTGAGTCGCCCAAAGCGAGCATTCTCGTTGTGGATGATGACCAGTTCATGACAACATTGATTCAAACCCACCTGCAAAACCAATTTTATCAAGTCTGGACGCGCAATTCAGTAGATGAGGCCATTGAAGTTCTATGCAATGAAAAGATTGATATCTTGCTTACAGATTTAAAAATCCCCGGAAGCTCAGGGCTGACTCTTTTGGATCAGGTCAATCGAGAGTTTCCATCTACGATTTCGGTGGTGATGACAGCTTATGGAACTTTGGATAGTTCCATCAATGCTATACGCAGTAATGCTGCAGACTATATTTTAAAACCTTTCGAAATGAATGAGCTCAGTGAGGTGCTAGATCGAGCATTACAAAAAAAAGAGCTTCAAGAAGAATATCAACGGTTAAAAAATACGTTGAGCTCGATTGGTAAGCCTTCTTCCAATCAGCCTACGGCTTTGATGGAAGATGTTGTGATGGTGCTCCATCAGCTCCTGTGTCCAGATCACGTTTTTATGCTGTATTTTGATATGTCTCAAAAACGTTTTTTGCCTTGGGAATTCGGAAATCTTGTTTTGTCCCAGAAAAATCTTTTTTCTATTGAAATGAACGTCGAAGAGCATTTGAGAGTTTTTCGTTCTGGTAAAATGGTAAAACTTCATCAAGATCAACTTGTTCGTTTTTTTCCTCGAAGCTCAATCCCAGAAGACTCAAAATCGAGTCTATCTATTCCTTTTCAGAATGCGGAGAAAACCTATGGTTTTTTTGTGTTCTTTTTTGAAAAAGAATTTCAGTGGAGCATTGAATATTTGAGATTGGCTTCTGTGCTTACATCCAACTGCGCACAAAAAATTGAAAATATGGCTCTGACGAAGAAGCTTGAACACAATACCATTGAAATGGTGGAATCTTTACTGCGATCTCTGCAATTGAAAGATGAGGGCACATCTGTTCACTCTGATCGAGTCAAGGATTTTACACGGATGATTCTTGAAGGTTTGCAGATGTCTCAAGAGGAAAAAGAAACCATTCTTCATGCAGCTGTTCTTCATGACATTGGGAAAATGGCCATTGATCTTTCGACCTTACATACAGATAAGCCTTTGACTCAGGATCAAGTAGAGCTTTTTAAGCAGCATCCCATCCGAGCCAAAGAGATTCTTGCGCCTTTGTCTTGTTTTTCAAAGATCATTCCAAGCATATATCACCATCATGAGCGCTTTGACGGGAAAGGTTATCCAGATGGACTCAAGGGAGAGGAGATTCCTTTGGGGGCGAGGATTATTACCATTGCCGATAGTTTCGACTCCATGACAAGCGATAAAGTATATCGCAATGCACTCACAAAGGAAGAAGCGAAAAATGAGCTTTTGCTTCATCGTGGGTCTCAGTTCGACCCCTATTTGGTGGATCTGTTTTTCAAGCAACTCGAAAAATATTCTTTTTCTTGAACAATCTGAGGCAAAAGCCTATGGATAGCGCATGGCAGCCAAGCAGAAGGTTTTTTATATATGTCAGGATTGCGGCTATCAGAGCGCTCAGTGGTATGGGCGTTGTCCCGATTGTCAAGGCTGGAATCGATTTGTAGAGGAAAGAGAACAGGCCCCCCAGGCTCCCGGAAAGAACCGTAGGAGTCAAACACAAAGTCCAAAGCATCCACAAGCTGTAAGTTTGCATGAATTCTCACCTGTAGAATTTCCGAGAATTTCTTTTCCTTGGGGAGAAGTCAACCGGGTGTTGGGGGGAGGATTAACGCTAGGTTCAGTCGTGCTTTTGGCGGGGCAGCCTGGCATCGGAAAGTCTACCTTGTTGTTACAACTCTTTGGTCAATTGGATTCTAAACAAGATACTCGGCCTCTATTGTATGTTTCTGGAGAAGAATCAAATCAGCAAATTAACGTCAGAGCGCAGCGGCTCGGCATCAAAGGACAGCGCATTAGCCTTCTGGGCGAAACCAATGTTGTGCGTCTCGTGGAGCAGATTCGCACGCTGTCACCAGAGATCGTGATCATCGACTCGGTTCAAACCTTGTTCCATCCTGATTTGAGTTCAGTTCCGGGAAGCGTAAGTCAAGTGCGTGAAAGCACAGATCATCTTGTCCGCTGCGCAAAAGAAATGGACATTCCTTTCTTTTTGGTCGGTCACGTGACTAAGGAAGGGTCGGTGGCAGGCCCCATGACGCTGGAACATCTAGTGGATACGGTTCTAGTGTTTGAAGGAGATCAGAGTCAGAATTATAGGCTACTTAGGTCGAGCAAAAATCGCTTTGGCCCAACGGATGAAGTCGGAGTTTTTGAAATGGTTTCCGAAGGCTTGCAAGAAGTCAAAAACCCCTCGGAGCTGTTCTTACGAGAGAGAGCGCAAAATGTCCCAGGGACGGTTGTGTTTCCGCTACTTGAAGGAACTCGTCCGCTCCTGATTGAAGTACAAGCTCTTGCAACCGATAGTTCTTACGGCGTGCCCATGAGGAATGCAGTGGGGTTTGATAAAAACCGTTTGACGATGCTTTTGGCAGTCCTTGAAAAAAGAGCAGGGCTACATTTGAGTGGTCAAGATGTTTATGTGAATGTGGTGGGAGGAATCAAAGCATCGGAACCTGCTGCGGATCTTGCTGTATGTGCTGCTGTCATATCCAGTTATACGGGAAAAACACTTCCGGATAAAACCGTTGTATTTGGAGAAATTGGTCTCACGGGTGAAGTTCGCTCTGTGCAGCAAGCTTCACTTCGCTTGCGCGAAGTTCAAAAGTTGGGTTTTACTCGAGGCTTGCTTCCTTCTTTGCCCGCAAAAGCATCTTTTGATCATCATGGAATAGAGATGATGGAGATATCGAGCATTGATATGCTTTTGTCTCTGCTATCAATGAACACTTCTTCATAAGTAATAAAGTAGGTAGGAGTTTTTTTGGATTGCTTGTATTTCGGTAAAGTTTCTCTTACACTTTCTTTGATTCATCATAAAAAAATACCAGGGAGAAAACATGGCCATTGCACTAGGAATATTTTTGGCGCTTGTACTGATTACCATAATTTTTACAATAGCTGTTTACAATCGATTGATTGCACTTCGCAATCAATTTAAAAATGCATTTTCTCAAATTGATGTTCAACTCAAGCGCCGGCATGATTTGATTCCCAATTTGGTTGAGACCGCAAAAGCCTATATGGAACATGAAAAAGAAACCTTGGAGGCAGTCATTGCTGCTCGCAATATTGCCAGTCAAGCGCAGGCACAAGCATCAAAAAATCCTACGGATGCTTCTGCGGTTCAAAAATTGATCAAGGCTGAAAGTTCCTTGGGAGGAATGATGGGACGTTTGTTTGCTGTTGTAGAAAAGTACCCAGAACTCAAAGCCAATCAAAACTTGATGCAACTTGCAGAGGAGATTTCATCGACAGAAAATAAAATTTCTTTTGCGAGGCAAGCGTACAATGATGTTGTGATGACGTACAACAATCGAAGAGAGGTTTTTCCAAACAATATGGTTGCAGGACTTTTTTCTTTTCGTCGGGGACAAATGTTTGAAATCGAAGATCCTGCTTCGAAAGAAGTTCCAAAGGTTTCTTTTTAGACTGATGAGATCATCAGCAATGCGTGTATGAACTTTTTTCAGGCTCAGGAAAAAGCACGAAAAAAAACAAAAACATTGGTGTTGCTGTTTTCTTTGGCAATCTTATTTATTGTTTTTGCCATTTATATTCCCGTGCAGTGGATTCTTTGGCAGACAAAATTAGAGGGTCAAAAAATACTGATTTCATCTGTATGTAGAAAAGATTTTTATGATCTTGTTCTTTTGTCAAAGGTTGCGGGGGCTGTTGTCTCGCTGATTCTTGCGATATCATTTTTTAAATGGATGAAACTCTCAAAAGGTGGAGGAATCATCGCCAAGCATTTGGGGGGTAGAGAAGTTTCGATTGACCCAGATGATTTTTATGAAAACCGCTTGCGCAATGTAGTTGAGGAAATGTCGATTGCTTCGGGGATTCGAGTACCAGAAATCTATCTGATGGACAGAGAGCTTTCGATCAATGCTTTTGCTGCTGGATGTAGTGTAGATGATGCTGCCATTTCAATCACGAGGGGAGCGATAGAAAAGCTTACTCGAGATGAGCTTCAAGCTGTAGTGGCTCATGAATTTAGCCATATTCTCAATGGAGATATGAAACTCAATATTCGCTTGATGGGTCTTTTGTATGGGATCTGGTTCATCAGCATGATCGGAAGGTGGATGGTCAACAAGTCCGTCAATTCAAAGAGAAGAATGGGACGCTCAAGTCAGTCAAGCTCAGGCTTTGTCGGAGGAATTATAGTCGGAATGGCTTTGTTTTTGGTGGGTGGAATAGGATATTTTTTTGGAAAGGTCATTCAAGCTGCGGTCTCGAGACAAAGAGAATACTTGGCAGATGCTTCTGCTGTTCAGTTTACCCGAAATTTGGAAGGGATTGCGGGGGCGTTAAAAAAAATTGCAGGGTATACTTTGCGCAATGATCTTGGTTCAAGTTTGGGTCATGTTCGTGCGGGAGAGATTTCTCACATGACCTTTTCTACAGTTGATTTGGTCTCAAATGCTCAGATTCACTTTTTGTCTACACATCCACCCATTGATGAAAGAATTCTACTGGTAGATCCATCTTTTGATCCCAAGAAGTATTCCAAGAAGGATCAAAGCGAGAGTTGGGCCCAGGATTACCTCCAAAAGGAAGCAGATCTTTTGCGCTCGATTGAGCAAAAGCAGAATTGGGTTTCAGGATTTGAGCGTGCTCGAGGGCATGAAGAGAAAGTTGATGAGGATATAGATCCGTTGAAGCTTGCTGGGACCATGCAAAAAGATCACTTGGACTACGCAAAGCATTTTTTAGAATATTTGCCTCATTTGATTTACAAGGCCAGTCATCACCCTCAAAAGGCAAAAGCCTTGGTATGTGTGTTGATGTCAGAAGACTCGCATGAAAAATCAAAGTTGATTCAAGATATTCTAAAAGCGCATGCACCGGATATGCTTCCGATTTATCTTGAGTTTGAATTGCCTATACAAGCTCTTGGAGTAGATGCGCGCTTGCCGCTTATGGATTTATGCCTTCCGGCTCTTTCTAAGCTTCCCAAATCAGACTATGTTGAATTTGCAAAAATTTTACAGATGTTGATCGAATCAGATCGAAAGCTTAGCACCTTTGAGGTTTTGGTTTTGTTTATCGTGCGAAGTCATCTCGCTCCCAAATTTTTCAAGTTTTCTACTAGAAAAATCATGTATCGAAAACTGTCTCAAGTTGAAAGCAAGGTTGAAAAGCTTTTGGCTCATCTTAGTTTGCAAGAGCATCAAGATCCCCAAGCCAAAGAAGTGTTTTTGTATGGAATGAAAGAGTTGAGAACAGACTATCAAAAGCAATATGATCTAAGGCAGCTCAGTCCAAAAGAACTCTACGAGCTTTTATCTGATTTGAAATCCTGTGCTCCTTTGATCAAGGGTGAGATTCTCGGAGCTTGCGCAAAACTTGTGATGTTTGATCAGAGTTTGAGTCGAAGGGAATCGGAATTGATTCGAGCCATCGCCGAGGCCTTGTCTGTTC
>JAGRAX010000169.1 GCA_020434365.1 Bdellovibrionales bacterium | reverse complement strand
ATCCTCATAGATACTGAACAGCTGAGCAAACTTTGATCTTGCCGTTTTCTCGCCCCAATATTTGATATTCTCGATGAGAAAATAGTCGAGTTCATCAAAAGTGATATCCGTTTCAAAAAAGCGATTTTTTGATTTGGTCCATCTTGCCATCACCGATTGGCATATACGGTCCTTCGAGTTAGGTGCACTCTTTCCTTTCGATCTGAGCTCTTGCTCTTTGGCAATTTGATCGTTAGCATTTTTGGCTTTTTTGAAAATTGCCGTTCCTTTGACGCTAGCTTCTTTTGCCGACGCCCATACGGAATCCCCAAGAGCTTTTGCTTTTTCATTCCTGCCGAAATGCCTGAAAATTTCAGACTTAATCTGAGCTAGAATTTCTTTGTTATCACCGCTCTTAGTAAAAATTTCTTCAACAACTTTGGCCGTTGCATCGACAGCGTCTTTGCCCGAACGAGATAGGGCTAATTTCAAGCGGTCATGGTCCTCATTTATTAAAAAAGAAAAATCATCAGACTCAATCTCTTCTTTTTCTAATGCCTTCTTTTCTAAATCCTCTTTTTTCTCTTCTAATGGCCCAAGGGAGGCCCTGATTGCACTACTAACTGCCCGATTGTCTAATGATTCTCGAATACTTGGCATAGTTACTGAAATACTGCTGTCATTTAGATCCAAAATGATCTGACCTAGAACTTCAAGTTCTTGGAAAAACTCAACCAACTTATCTCCACGACACTTTAGAAGTTTTGCCCATTGCTTTGATGATAAGGTGACCGTTGGTGGTTGATCTTTGTGTTCCAAATGCCCACCGATTACTTCCTGTAGTTTGAAAAACATAGCGTATCCGGCAATTCCAAATACTTCTTCCAAACGATTGACTATCGGATTTGACGTGGAAGCATTGGTTGGATGCTTAGTCCATTTCATAAAGCACCTCCTTCGTCCTGATGCTTTTTGTTGATCCACTGGTCAAGATGATCCCTTTCAAAGCGAATCAATCTACCAACCCTCATAAATGGTAACTCCCTAAGTCGGGTTGCTTTTCGTAGCCTCGACTCTTTTATCCCAAGATATTTCGAGGCCTCCCTTATACTCATCAGTTTGGGCTCATTACGTTTGTTCATTTGCTTCTCCTTGTTGCCAAATTTGGCCGTTTATTGTTAATTGCGGCCTATGTTTAACAAGAAAGTGAAGACTCAAAAATTGCCGAAATTGGGGAAAATATTAGATTTTCGGCCACCCCTCTTAGTGCCCGACATCAACGATTTTAAAGACCGATTTGCATCTCAACTGATGAGATTGCTCGAGCAAGATGACTTGTCGGTCAATCAAACTACGCTTTCACCTCGCAAGTTTTCACCAACTGAACAGCTTCGGCAATTAGGGACACCTGATAGTGATTGCTTGGAAGTTGATGATCTTGTCCAAGGTCTTCTTCTGATATGGGGCTTCCTAAAACTTGAAGAAAGCCCACGGTATGATCCAGATGACATGATCGCAAAAATCCTTGAGCTAATTGTGTTAATAAGAAGAAAGGGGAAGGCTAAGGCATTTGGTTCAGGATCAAAAAATGATCCCGACAAAATCTATAAGCCATCAGATAAAATTTCGAAAATGCTTGAATTACTTTTGGAACATGCCTCTGGTAGTTGAGTCCCTGTTGCATGTTCCAAAAGTAATTCAAGCATTTTCGAAATTTTATCTGATGGC
>JAGRAX010000168.1 GCA_020434365.1 Bdellovibrionales bacterium | reverse complement strand
AAATGGAAGCACCAGAAAAAAAAGTGTAACAGGATAAAAAACAAAGGCTTTTGCACGTGTGAATTTTCCTCGCACATCTGCCAAAACAATTTTGGGACGGCTGCCATCCGAAGAAATCGAACTTTTGTGATGATACTCAGGATGTTGCATAGACGCGCCTAAGGTTTTCGAATGTATTTTTCTCCTTGAGGCGCTTTTGCATTGGAAGGCTCGCTACCCTCTAAGGACAAAACATAGGCCACCACATGGTAAATATCTGTAGACGAGAGCACTCCCTTCCAAGGCGTCATTCCTTTTTCAATGACACCTTTCTCGATAATCTCTACAATCTCTCTCGGTTCTCCTCCATGAATCCAATATTCATCTGTTAGGTTGGGTCCTATAAGTCCTTGAGCATGATCTCCATGACAGGATTTACAATAACTCTCAAAAACTTCATGACCCTGTGTCAATATCACCGCATCTTGGCTCAAAGCCGCAAAATCAACTTGATCGATTTTGGGTGCAAGTCTTTCGACTTTTTCTTGATAGCTCGCTTGTGCTTTTTCTAAGAGCTCTTTTTGTGAACGCCCTTGATCAAAGGTGTAATAAAACATCCAATAGAAAAACCCAAAGACCAAAGTGATGTAAAACGTAATTTTCCACCAGGTAGGCAGTTGATTGTCGTACTCCTCAATCCCATCATATTTTGTCTGTCTTACCTGATCTTTTTCATGGTCTGCCATGATCATCTCCTAAAGGAAGGTTTTGTAGATATTGATATTTTTCTTTTCGAGAGAACAACACAAAAAGAAGTAATCCACAAAACAACAACACAAAAAACACTAGACCTACAAGAGCAATCTCAATGTTGGCCATGGCAGACACCCAATCTCGTATCATGGCGTCTGCCCATTCTCGGAACGTGCATCCATTCCCAATTTTTGCAGGTATGCAATCATGGCAAGGAGCTCACTGTTTGAATTTGTTTCAATTCCGTCTACGGCCAAGCGATCTACAATCTGCTGAGCTTGAGTTTTTGCATGATCAGATGCAAGTTCAATCTCTTGATCTGAATAGGGTACGCCCAAATGTTTCATACTTTGAAGTTTGTCAGATAAACCTTGAAACTCTAATGATTTGTTTTCTAAGAATGCATAGTCAGGCATCAATGATCCAAAAGAAGTGCTTCGAGGATTAATCATATGTTTGTAGTGCCATAGGTCTGGATACTTGCCTCCCACTCTGGCCAAATCAGGTCCCGTTCTTTTAGAACCCCAAAGGTGTGGGTGATCATAAGCGAACTCCCAACTCTCTGAAGCTTTTCCATAGCGAATGGTCTCAGACAAAAGACTTCGAACCATCTGCGTATGACAATTATTGCAACCCTCCCGTATGTACACATCCCGACCTGCAAGTTCCAACGCAGTGTATGGACTCGCTTGGCCTTTCATGGGAACAGCCCTTTCAATGACAATGGCAGGGATGATCTGCGCTGCGCCCCCAATCAAAATGGCCACAAAAGTAAGCACAGTAAACAACAAGGTTTTTCCTTCAAGCCAGTGATGCCAACTCTCTTGATGAATGGTAGCCTTGCCTGTTCCAAAATAAAACATAGAAAAGAAAATGACAACAATGAACAAGGCCGAAAAGATCACAAAGTGCATGAGGTTGCTGGTTCCCAAAAACATCATAGCCACCAAACCCGCAAGTATAATTCCAAAGGTTGGGGATAAGACCAGATCTTTCCATGACACTTGGTCTTTTTCTAACA
>JAGRAX010000167.1 GCA_020434365.1 Bdellovibrionales bacterium | reverse complement strand
CCTCGAATAAATCGAAGCCTCTCGCGAAATAGCTTGGTCGCTCATTTTATTGGGAGGAATTGTGGCTTCTGGGATAATCAATCTTATTTTCTGCTTAGAAATGATCAGTTTGGGAAAGACAACCAATGCTCCTTTCCAATTAAGAATTCAGAGTTTGGCTCATTCATAGAACACCAAAAGCCAGTCACTTACTAGGAGTATGGATAGTGATAGTATAGATTGTTTTTATTTTTGACTAAGGGCTTTAGAGCATGATTTCTTTTCTTTAGGTCATACCCCGAGGAAATTAGAGAAACCAAGGGACTTGTGGCAATTAAACGACCGTAGCGCAGGCAAATTTGGGCAACACAGTTGGCCAGAGATATTCTGCAGTTAGGTGTCAAATTCTCGCCTAACATGGTATTTAGGAAACTCCCTCTCACTATCCAAAAATCCGGATTTGGAAAGTCTACACAGTGAGGCTTTAGGCCAATAGCAAAAGGACCTGGGTCTGAAGAAGACTTGTTCAGCATAGGAACAATTACTTTCCCGCTTTTTGCCTGAACTCCAGCGGCAGAAAGAATAAGGTTTGTTCTTTTATCTACAGTTGGCCCTGTTACAATTGCAACATCAGAAACAAAATCAAAGATTTTCAAGGCTTCGAGAAGCGATGAATGGGATAGTGAGGCCTGCGGTTGATCGATAAAAGAATAATAATCACTTTCTGAAACACCAGATGAAGATTCTAAGTCCTCCCTTTCGAGCATATGAAACTTCATAGGGGCAGGTGCCTTGCGATGAATATAATACTCAACAGCTCCACGAAAGAAAGGGAATTCACTGATCCCATAAAGATCAGGGTGTGAAGTTTTTAGAATTCTCTGAGAAAGAACATTTTTTTGAGAGTTTAATGAATTGATATTCGGTTGATTCTTCTCATTATTCGTATTAGATGCCGAATGCTGCCGCCAGTGATAAAGCACTTTTGGAACGTGTTTAATTTTACAGCGAGAGAGATCGAACCTTTGAAGGGTATCCCAGTCGTGACAGTATTCGCTATTTAAATCCGAATATATGCCGAGTTCAATCGCTTTCGTCCTACTGAAGCAAGTGAGATGCCATATATATGAGCTATCCAGAGACAGAACTGGATCCCAATCCGGTCGACGATATGGCGATTTGCGAGATCCATCAATCAAGAAGTCTTCATCTGAATAAAAGTATACAGTATCAGGATTACTCGATATCTCTTTCTCAAATACAGTTAAAGCATTTCTTGCCAAAAGGTCATCCGCATCTACTGGTATTATAAAATCACCCTTAGCCTTGCCGAGGCAGTACTTCATACCCCCTACAATTCCAAAGTTGACGCTTTCGCGAAAGACTCTAAAATACTTGGGTAATTCGAGCAAAAGCCCAGAAAGATCTACTGGAATAGGGCCATGGGCTAAAAGCACAACCTCCAGGCTATTGCTCTTTAATCTAACAATGGAAGCCACCAATTCTTTAAAAAAATTGGTTGATGTATGCTGATAGACTGTTACTATAATTGTGAACAAAGGCACACCGCGGCCCTCGAACGGCCCTTGGTTTCTTCTAAATCTAAACAGACCTTTGCTCCACAACTTCATCAGGTAATTAACAGATGCTTAATCTGCGCCCCTTCCAGACCCGCACGTTTATCAACCAGAGTTTCCGATAAAAATTCAAAAAAATGAATAATTGCAGATTACAATCTGGATTCATCATATTCTTTGTTTAAACCCCACCGAGTTCATCCTGCGCTAGATCC
>JAGRAX010000166.1 GCA_020434365.1 Bdellovibrionales bacterium | reverse complement strand
CATCAAAAGCTCCTATGGTTTGATTGCGTTGAGAAAATCATTAGAGAAGTTGTCCATTTCTCTTACAATACTCTTGATTCTTTGGACGCTGTAGTTGTAGCCCATGACTGCTGGAATGGCCGCAAAAAGACCGATGGCCGTCGCAATCAGGGCTTCTGCTATTCCAGGGGCGACAACAGCAAGGTTGGTGGTTCCCATTTCTCCAATGCTCAAAAATGAATTCATGATCCCCCACACCGTTCCAAAGAGTCCAATAAAAGGAGCGGCGCTGCCCGAAGTTGCTAGAAAAGAAATTCGACTTTCCAATTTGCTTAGTTCTCTTTGCTTGGCTACCTCTAGAACTCTTTCAATTTGATCTACTTTCGTAAGGTCCTTGATCAAAGACTGTTCATGATGCTCCTTACGAATTTCGGAATAGGCAGCCATAAACATTTGCGCAACTGGATTGGCGTTTATTTTTTTTGCTTTATCGAAGGCTTTGGCCAAATTGCTTTGTGAGGCAAAAAACTCTTGAAACTTGAGGGAGTTTTTATGAGCTCTCTTGAGATACAAGTATTTTTTAAGGATGATATCCCAGGAAATCACCGAAAATAAGATGAGGACCAAAATGACAAACTTTACAACGATATCTGCATCTGAAATAAGATCTATAAGATTGATTTTCATGAATGCAAAACTATCAGATCGCAGTGGGCTGTCAAAATCTCTTTTCTCTTATCCTTTTGTAGCCATGTTTTGCTGTTTTTTGTTTGTTTTGGCCTCTTGCTCTCGTGATGCAGATCTTTTGGACTTGGATGTCCCGTCGCTTTCGGGTGATATGGGTCCGAGATGGCTGCTTTTTTACCCTTCCGAAGAGGCAATGAGGCTGGTGGAATATTCTATGGAAAAATTCGATTCTGAAAATAGCGGTCTAAGACAGGATCTACATCGGGTACTGTCGCAGTTGTTTCAAGGAAAACCAGGGTCATTCCAAGCTGTAAGCGATCCCGCCATATTGCAGTTGAGCGAAATCTATATCACGGGGCTCGGTCAGGTCGTGCTAGAGTTTTCTAGGGTTTCAGAAATTTCTCAAGGGCTTTCATTGAGAGAAGAAGCTTTGCATCTGATGGCTCTTCTGAAGACCATATTTGAGAACTTTTCTTCGGTGAGTCAAGTGCAAATTATTGTAGATGGCTCTTATCATGAAACCTTGTGGGGAAAACTGCGCATCGAAAAGCTGTATCAAAGAGGCTCTTATCAAGAAAAAATTTCTTTTTAACCTTGGCATGCCTTAAAAAGAAACACGAATCCTTATCACGACGACAAAATAGAGGTACAATCTCAAGGTTATGGTTTTAGCTGGATATAACCACAATGTGAGGCATGACGGTCAATTGTTTCACATTCAGACGGAAACAAAAGATGTAAAAGGTGTCATCGTGATTACGACGCAGTTGTTTCTGGCCGGAAAAATTTTAGATACTCAAAAAGTAGAGCTTTCAAATTTAAGTCCCGAGGAAAAGACGCAGCAAGCATTGACCCAAAGAGCAAAGTCTTTGCATGTGCAGGTTTTGAAAAAATTGGTGACAGGTAAGATCGATGCAGTCAAAAAAGTGAAGAAAGTACATGTTTTTGCTGGAACCTCTTTGTTGGATGCCATCGAAGCAAGGGTTGTAGATGAGTATGATGAACGGCCAGTGATTGATATTGGGAAGGAATTGGAAGAAAACGCTTTTGAGAAAAGAATCGAAAAATTTCTAGATTCTATCAGTGAAGAGCTTCTATGATCGAATTTCATCACATTCATATGGA
>JAGRAX010000165.1 GCA_020434365.1 Bdellovibrionales bacterium | reverse complement strand
CATCGATTTCAGAGGTCAGAACTTCTTCTTCTTTCTTTCCTCTTTTTTTGGCTTCTTTTTCCACAAGGCTCTGAAAAATATACTCCTCGAGCGCTTGGCTTTTGGCTTCGTAGTAGTCATTTCTCGCTTTGATATATTCGCCTTTGGCAGGGCCGGTAAGTTTTGCAAAAAACTGTTCCTGCGTAATCGCCTCACCATCAACCGTGGCTAAAATTTGAGCGTTTTCACTCTGATTTTTCACTGAACTGGGAAGACTGCATTGTTTGGCTTTCGTACACGAACTTACGATCAGGCCACACAGCCCCAACATCATTAATTTTCTCATAAAAGGCTCCAATTTTCTTTTGCCATTCTCATGGGTTTACACATCGATTCAAAAACAGCCCCAAGCCCCTATAAGAAGGCCACAAAAAGAGCTTATCTTGAAAGAGGGCTTATGGTATCTTGCTTTGCCCATGAGCTCCAAGAAAAAAAATTTTGACTCCGTCGAAAAACAGCTAGAACTCATTTCGAGAGGCTGTGAAGAGATTCTCCCTCTTGAGGAGCTCAAAAAGAAACTCACGTTCTCCCATAAAAATGGGGTTCCTTTGACAATCAAAGCCGGCTTTGATCCTTCTGCACCAGACTTACATCTGGGACACACGGTACTATTGCAAAAGATGAAGCAATTTCAAGATCTGGGACATCAGGTATATTTTCTGATCGGTGATTTTACAGGAATGATTGGAGACCCGACCGGAAAAACCTCCATGCGTAAGGCTCTGAGCAGAGAAGAAGTCCAAGAAAATGCCAAGACCTATGAAAAACAGGTCTACAAGGTCTTGGATCCAGAGAAGACTCAGGTTGCCTTCAACAGCCAATGGATGGAATCGATGAGCGCGGCTCAGCTCATTGAGCTTTCAACGCACAGCACAGTCGCAAGAATGCTGGAGAGAGATGATTTTCAAAAAAGGTATGAATCTTCAAGTCCCATTTCAATCCGAGAGTTTTTGTACCCTCTGATCCAAGGCTATGATTCAGTACAACTGAAGGCAGATGTGGAGTTGGGGGGAACGGACCAAAAGTTCAACCTTTTGATGGGGCGAGAGCTCCAAAAAGCTTACGATCAAGAACCTCAAGTTGTGATCACCATGCCCCTTCTTGAAGGACTCGATGGAGTTGCAAAGATGTCCAAATCCTTGGACAACTACATTGGAATCGAAGACAGTCCAAAAGACATGTATGGCAAGCTCATGAGCATGAGCGACACCTTGATGATTCGCTATTATGAGCTTTTATCTGACTTGAGCTCTGAGGAGTTTACAAAAAGAAGAGCGGAGATCGAAGAAGGCAAGCTTCATCCCAAAAAAGCCAAATCCCTTTTGGCCTTAGAAATCACATCACGCTTTCATTCAAAAGAATTGGCCGAGTCCGCTGCGCAAGATTTCGAATCTCAGTTTTCACAGAAGAAAGTCCCTGAGGATCGATTTCATATTCAAGCACCTCAAGTAAATGAAAATATTATCGATTATCTTGCACGCAGCCTACCTGACCTTAAGTTCTCGAAAGGTGATTTTCGCCGTCTTATAAAACAAGGTGGGATTCGCTGCTATCAAAATATCGAACTTGAGAACGAACAAAAAATAAATGACCCCATGAGCACAGCAAAGTTTGAAAAAGGCAACATCCTTAAGTTGGGCAAAAGAAACTGGGTTGAAATCAAATAGATCTTAAAAACTCAATACCAAGTTATCAATTAAAAAACCCCGCCAAGTTTGTAAAGACCTTGGCGGGGTTTTAGAAATTAAAGCGGCAGC
>JAGRAX010000164.1 GCA_020434365.1 Bdellovibrionales bacterium | reverse complement strand
ACCTACAACAAGATCATGCTTAATCGGCCTGCTTAATCTCCAAGGTATCCCTCCAAGTTTTGCAAGAATTGCGATTGAGATATTTGGCAAAAAGTAATTAAAATAATCGTTATCAATATTCATCTTATAAATAACTTGAGAGCTTATATTTCTTTGCAGCAACGAGTTTTTTAACCGAAAATATATCGATCGTTTGGCTTGATTTGGCTCGTCCTTGCGAACGCGTGAAATATAAATTGCCAAGTATTTTAGGGTTGGATCAAAAGTCATCGCTTCTAGCTTTTTTTCTATTTCGGGCAGAGGGTCTTCATTATTCGTAAATGTGACTGTCTTTTCTCTATCTAAATTCAACTCAACACCGACAAAACGATAAATGCCAGGAAAACCTTTCAAGCCACGAGTCAGACAACCATGTAACTTATTTGCGGCCTCACGGTCCTGTTCATTAAAAATAAAAAAGAATCTGTAGTCAGCGGATTCAATAGGCTTGTAGGGTCCATATTCCTTTAAGCCATTATAAGGACTAAAATGGGTTTGATTGTCTCCAAAAACAAGTAAGTTGGAATGTTTTGTAGTGCTAAGAACCTGACCCTCACTAATCTGTTGGAATCCTGATTCAAAGATACTAATGAAGTTGTCTATAGTTCTTCCTTTTAAATACGATGTATAAAATCGAAGTGATTCATCAAAAGACCGTGAGTATTTGTTTGGTACGCGACTGTACAACGGCGCACGACTCAATGCTCTGCGAAGATCATTACTTAAAATTACTCTAGTGGTATCTGCTGCTTTTTCTGAATCAGAGATGTATTTTGCTTTCTTTATCTCATTTCCAATCAATACTTTTTTAATCGATTCCGCATAGTTTACGAGATCTGAAAAAGATTGTTTTGTTACTTCCGCTTCACCAGCAAAAGACACATTCAACGACCATGAGGTTTGCTTGCAAGCAAATTGCTCTTTAGGCGAAACCACTCTTATTGAAAATTTCTTATAAAGAACAGTATCACCAGCACGAGAGTCACCAATTCTTTCAAAAACAGTAAGCCCCTCGATAAAGTCTTGAGATACGCATAGGCCACTCGCAATCAAATTTCTACGTATCATTTTTGTAACAATTTTTTTGACTAGATACTTTTGAGATATAGCAATCCTATACTCAGATGAGTTTTCAAATGGGCATAGATCCCAAGAATACTTTTGTTCTGACTCAGGCAACCCCAAGTCACTTGGGCGAACTTTACTAAAGCCAGAAACCGATTCTGGTGCCGCATGAATTACAACTTCATCCCCAACTAAATTTAGAGATACAAGATTAAGTACGAGATCCTGACTAATCATCTTAGTTCCACCTTTTCAGAACTTTGATCAGCTTGGCCTTTTCTTACCCAGTCATCGACTTCAGAAGGTTTGAACTTCCAAAGCTTACCGATTCTATGAGCGGGAAGTTTACCCTTTTCGAGCCACCGATATATCGTTTCTTTTGAAATTCCTAAATGCTGGGCTATTTGCTCAACTGAATACCACGGCTCTACATTTTGCATTTTGATCTCCGTCTCTACCATAATCACAAACAACCAATGACAAGTAAATACAAACAAAGCTTGCCAATCTGATTATGCGCCAGATCAAAAATTGATCTCAAGATCAACTGCGATGGAGTCAGTGGAAGTAGATGAATCTTGGCTCACTGACTGCGACATATCGACGGCACCCATGACAATCCACTTGCTGTTGTTTTGATTGAGGTTCTTCTTTTCAGTCCGAGATTGTTGAACACATACCAGGCCGTTAAGAAATAACTTACGAAGAGC
>JAGRAX010000163.1 GCA_020434365.1 Bdellovibrionales bacterium | reverse complement strand
AATCTGCAACCGCGGCGCTTGAAATGAAAACATCACTTGGCGTTTGGCTCATCACGTAGTCGTACATTTGCTGCGCGCTTGTGACGCTCACAGAAGATATCCTTTCGGGAATCGAAAGCTGCGTAGGTCCATGAACTAGAATAACCTCCGCGCCTCTTTCATGAGCTCTTTTTGCAAGTGCAATGCCCATGGCTCCTGTGCTGGGATTCGATAGAAAGCGAACGGGGTCTAGATATTCCCTCGTGGCTCCCGCAGTGATCACAATTTTTTTGTCTTTCAGCCGAGATTTTCCAAAGTGAGCTCCAACGGTTTCAAGAATTTCATCGGGCTCTGCCATGGCTCCTGTTCCCATTTCTTTGCAGGCAAGCTCCCCATCTCTGGGCTCAATGACCTGAACGTTTCTGTTCTTCAAAAGCTGAAGGTTTGACTGCAAGGCTGGTGCAAACCACATTTTTGTATTCATCGCTGGAGCTATCATCATGGGACCTTCAAAGGCCAAGGCCACGGTAAGGAGGAGAGAGTCTGCTTGTCCATGTGCAAGACCAAAAATGGTTTGAGCGCTGGCAGGCGCAATCAAGAAGAGATCTGCCCATCTCGCGATTTCAATGTGCTCGGTGGCAAAGCTGTTACCCCCAAACATGTCTTGATAGACTTTTTGCTGCGTAAGAGCTTCGAAACTTAAGGCCGTAACAAATTTAGTAGCATTGGGACTTAAAATGACCCGCACATGGTGTCCCTGCTTTTGAAGCAGTCGAACGAGCTGACAGGATTTGTAGGCAGCAATGCTTCCGCTTACGCCAAGTAAAATATTCATGTTCTAGATCTGCTCATAGAGTTTGGAAAAAATTGAACGCAGTCCTTGCAGAGCAAGGTCAGGTCTATAGACATAATCCGAAGGCATAAGGTCTTTGAGACTGCGAATGGCTCCGCCGGTCATGACCACCTGCGCGTCTTGACGTCCAAGTTCTGTTCTAAAACTCTGAGCTAAGCCTTCGATCATGGCTGCGTGACCTCTGCATAGACCACTTTGCACCGCACTCTCTGTATCCTGCCCGATGGCTTTTGGAGGAACCGTCAGTGTGACCGCGCTTAAAGCAGAAGCGGCTTTGAACAGAGCCTGAGAAGAGATCCCCAATCCAGGGCAAATTGCGCCTCCTATAAATTCTTTGTTTTCATTGATGGCCATGACCGTGGTGGCGGTTCCCGCATCGATCATTACAATGGGGCAGTCATAGAGCTCAATGCAAGCTTGGCTCACGCAAATGATATCAGGTCCAAGGCTTTGAGGGCTTGGAAGCTTGATGTGAAAATCAATCGGGCTTTGGTGAGATACAAAATGCAAGGGCGCGCCTAGATCATAGCCTCTAATTTCTCCCGTCAGTTCAGGAACCACACTAGAAATACACACGCCATCCTGGTCTTCGAGATGCACTCCAACTTGAGCCAGATACATTCGAAGTTGTGTAAAGAATTCATCTGCTAAACGTTTTTTTTCCGTTCGAAATCGCCAGCTTCGAATCAGCTCCTGTCCCTGAAAGAGACCCAAAGAGGTTTTTGTATTTCCAATGTCGACGGCAATCATGGCGCTATAAGCCCTTTTTGGTGTCGGTTACAAAACTCTGCGCGGTTTCCGTAATGATAGAGCGCAGGTCGACTCTAGGTTTTACGAAAGAAGGAATCTTATACGTAGCCAAACCCAAAAGATCATTGATGACCAACACTTGCCCATCGCAGGCCGTACCTGAGCCAATGCCAATGGTGGGGATTCGAAGTTCCTGCGTAATCTTTTCCGCTAGGTTGTGATCTGTACATTCAATGACCAAGGA
>JAGRAX010000162.1 GCA_020434365.1 Bdellovibrionales bacterium | reverse complement strand
TAAGTCCCAATATTCATTTTTTTCTGACCAATACACGGACTCCTCAAAAACTTTGGGGAAAATACTGTCTACATTTCCTTTTGATATTCTATTTTTTTGTGCAGTTGAAATATCATATTGATAGACTGCAAAATTTCTTTCTGAGGCTTCACTAAAAAAAATTTGATCATTCTTGAGATCCATTCCAACAATTTCGCCCGCCACATGATGTGTTTTTTTGTCTTTTGCCCCATAGACTCGCAAATACCTCTTACTTTCAACAATGAGATTTTCTTGATCGTTACTTTCTAGAACTCCAACAATGGGGTCAAAGTATTGAGGCAAAGAGCTACCCACTTTCCATACAATCTCTCGATTGGGTTTCGCATGAAGATTTCTCTTGATATAGGTTAGATATCCATCTCTAAATACAAAGTGACTGATGTTGTGATGATGTTGATCGATTTTTTTGATTGCTTTTTCGTTCCAATCCCAAACCTTCACAAAAAACTCTGTCGAATCGGATTTTTTTTGAGTCAAGAAGGCTATGGTTCCACTGCGATCAATGGCCACATTGACAATCCTCTCTCCAGAATCCAAAACTACTTTGTAGGTCTGATGAGAAGGTTGAAAGTATTGAATGTACACTGCAGAAGTCTTTGAACTTGTAATTCCTATCAAAGTCTCTTGGTCTGAAAATTCAAAGCCAATCAATTTTCCTCTGTAGTCTATGACATTTTTCTTGTCCCCTGCAAGCTCTGAAGAACGAACATGGTACAAACGATTTTTTGTGTCTATCCACGCAAGGCTTTTGTGAGTTTTGGAAATCGTAAAACGAATCGCATCATTGCTAAGCATTGTCATTTTTCCGCTATCCCACACAAAGAGTTCAAAAGGTCCAGAAGCTTTAGAGCCCGAAGCAAAAAACACCCGAGATCCATCTAAAAAGGAAACCCACTGAAGCTGATTTCTCAAAATGCGTCGAACCTGAGAATCTGAAATTTCTGTGGAATGATTGCGATCATGGTCATACATCACAAGTCCAAGGGGCGGTCTATTCTTCATATTTCGATACTCAGAAGCCATCCGATTGTTGACCTGCAACAATGAATATTTTTGGCTCTGGCTTTCCCAGGCTTGAACAATAGGACGCCCTTCCAAATGTACACTGGCCCAAATCTTTGTTTGCTGTGACAAGCCTTTCTCCGCAACCATATTTGATCTTAGAGATTTGACTTCGTTCCCATGGAAACGAAAATATTGAGGGTACTGATCCTGCCTAACATTTTTGTCTCCAGGAAGACCGTTAAAACTTCTGCATACAAGTTCATCTCCAACAAACGCAATGCTATTTGCCGTATAGTTTTTCAAACCTTCCCGAATCACAAGTTGGCGGTTTACAACATACTTTCCCTCAAATACGGGTTCACTTATTAGGTTTACTTCTTGGTCTATGTTGCGCTCTGAAGAAAGAGTAAATTCTGTTCCATTCCATTTGAAAAATTTTCTTTGACTTGTACTGGGAAGATCTGCAAAAAGTCTCTCTTTAGCATTTGGTATCGCACTTTGAAAAATGCTTGGAGACAATTTTTCAAAGGCATTGAATAATATAGATTGCTCCGGACCCCAGGCCGGATGATTGGCTCCAACCCTCATATGAGTCAAACGCTGCGTTTTTCCATGGGCTCGATCATACAACATGATATCAAATGTTGAATCTGGATTCGATGTATACAAAATCTGATTTCCGTCTGCAGAACATCTTGGCTGCATTTCATCCTGATTTGATGTTTTGGTAAGCCGAGTTTCTTTTTTTTCATCGATTTGTAGCAAAAAGAGATCCCGATTGTA
>JAGRAX010000161.1 GCA_020434365.1 Bdellovibrionales bacterium | reverse complement strand
GATTTTGATGGGGGGTCGTTTGGCGGAGGAGCTTGTTTTTGGAAAGATTACAAGTGGCGCAGCCAATGACATCGAAAAAGCTACCGGGCTTGCCAGAAAAATGGTTTGTGAGTGGGGAATGAGTGAAGAACTCGGACCTTTGGCTTTTAAGAACGATGGGGATCAGATCTTTTTGGCTCGTGAAGTTTCTCATTCAAACCATATCAGTGAAAAGACTTCTCAACTCATAGATGACGAGATTAAAAAAATCGTGATGAAAGCTTATCAGCATGGAAAAGAGCTTCTCACCAAACATCGTAAAGCTTTGGATATGTTGGCTGAGGCTTTATTAGAAAAAGAGATTCTCAATTCGACAGATATTGATGAAATTGTTCAGTCTGGTGTAGCAAGCGCCTAAGAAGTTTTCAATTAGATCGCAAGTAAAATGTGATCTCTTTGACCGAACTTCATTGTCAATACCTCCGAGTTTGATAGACTAGAGTCCTTAAGATGATGGGCTTTTTTCAAGGTTTAGGTGAATATCGATGGTTTTGGGATACTCTTGATATTCTGCTTGTTGCAACACTTCTATACGGTTTGCTGAGTTTGGTTCGGGGTACAAGGGCAGTCTATATGCTCTTTGGCTTGCTCCTCGCCATTGTGATTTTTTGGATCTCTTCTTTTAGCGAGTTGTATACGCTCAATTGGATCCTGTATCATTTTTTTGGCAGCTTGCTTTTGATTATTGTTATTCTGTTTCAAAATGAAATTCGACGAGGCCTTACACGCATAGGTCGCAAATCGGCCTTATCTATGATTTCTCCGTCTCAAGATTCTATGATCATTGAAGAGCTGATTCGCTCGGCAGTATCCTTGGCCAATAAAAAAATTGGAGCTTTGATCGTAATTGAAAAGGAGGCTTCAATTTCGGACTATGTAGAATTGGGTATTTTTATGGATAGTCTCGTTTCTAAAGAACTTTTGAGCAGCGTGTTTTTGCCAAGTTCGCCCATTCATGACGGGGCTGTGTTGATCCAAAAAGGTCGAATTTCTCATGCAAGTTGTTTTTTGCCTCTTTCAATGAACCCTCATTTGGATCCTGATCTGGGGACAAGGCATCGTGCTGCAATTGGATTGACTGAAGAAACAGATGCCATTGTAATCTCTGTTTCTGAGGAAAAGGGTTGGATTTCAATTGCAATGAACGGAAAGATTATTCGGGGAGTAGATGCGATGGCCCTGCGTAAAATTTTGATTGAGCAAGTTCATTATAAAACGTCTGCATGGACAAAATGGACTTCAGATCGTCAGGATCATACTCGTGATGTCAACTCTCAAATTTCGACGGAATTGTAATGAAGAAGTTCTTCTTTAAATATCCCATTACAAAAATGATCTCCTTGCTATTGGCCATGACTCTTTGGCTCATGGTTCATGGAGATCGCCAAAAGGAAATTACAGTTGATGTTCCCATCAAGTTTGAAGATCTTCCAGGAGAGCTCATGACCGTTGGGGCTGTTCCTCAAACGATTCGTGTTCGGCTCAAAGGATCTCAAACGCGACTATCCAAAATTGATGATTCTTATTTTACGCCGCATGCTCTGAACCTAAGCAAGGCAAGACCAGGCATCAATACCTTTTGGGTTTACGAAGAAGATTTTAAAGTTCCTTTTGGGGTTTCTGTGATGAGAGTGTATCCACAAGCCATTCGATTGGAATTGGATTTTGCTCAGATTCAGTGGGTTCCGGTTGAAGCAAAACTGGAGGGGGACTTGGATCTAGGCTATACCATTGATCAGATTTCTATTGTGCCTTCCAAGGTGCGGATACGTAAAAAAAAAAAAAAAATTGGTGAAGTAAAAACCATTTACACCGAAGAGATTTCTATTGCAGGTAA
>JAGRAX010000160.1 GCA_020434365.1 Bdellovibrionales bacterium | reverse complement strand
CTCCATGTAGCAAAAAAAAAAGACCCCGGCCACGCTTTCTTCTCTATATCTATACCAAAATCAAATTGAGGAAGAGTACATATTCTTGACTTTTTTCCCTTTAGATTCAATAATTTAATTTGGTGGTGTCCTGAAGTGGCTTGGGGAAACACGTAGAATAACATCATATACCGACCACAATATGTTGTGAGGATGACCAAATAAGCTTGGCAAGCCTCACTGAACTCGGTATTGCGGAGGCCTTATGGCAAAAAAAATCGTTGTAGCTGAAGATAGCGTGGTAATTCAAAAGTCAATTTCCATCACGCTGTCACAGGAAGATGTAGATCTTCACTTTGTGGGTAATGGAAGAGATGCCCTCTCCAGGATTCTTTCGATACAAGCAGATATGCTCATCACGGACCTTTCAATGCCTCAGATGGATGGAATTGAACTTTGTGAAAACATTCGATCCAATCCTCAACTTTCTCGGCTCCCCATACTTATGATGGCTGGGGCTCACGAACCCATTGATCTGCAGAAAGCACAATCAAAAGGAGCATCTGATTTTATACACAAGCCTTTTCAATCTCATGAAATCGTAGCAAAAGTTCGACAACTTCTTTCAACATCTCAAAAGAATGTCCAAGACGCACCCACAACTTCTATATCCATTGGACATACTGAGTCTTTACCTTCAATGGAACATACCGTGGTTGAGGATGAGAGCTTGCCTGATATTGTAGATCCAAGTTTTTCTGAATCCACACAAGTTGCTGAAAAGCCTGCATTCGAGTTTTCGCAAGACGACGAACTTACGATGCCGGCCCAAGAAGTTTCTCAGGCGCCGAGTAGTCCCTTTCATGCAGACTACAAAAACTTTGAGTCAAGCTATGACGAAGGCCTTTCAGAACATTCCTCTGATGACTTGCCCGAAGATTCTTGGACACACGAGAAGCAGAACCTTGAAGATTGGTCAAACCCTAAAATTATAGACACGCCGCAAAACGCTCACACATCACAAGCTCAAGCTGTTGAAAATATTTCTGAAGAAGTATTGGAAAGAATCATCCGAAGTGTTTCATCATCCTTGATTGAAAAAATTGCGTGGGAAGTTGTACCTGAGCTTGCCGAAAAGTATATCAAAGAAGAAATTGCTCGGCTCACAAAAAAATGAAGTCCAAAAGTTCAAAAACCGAAAAGCAAATTCATCTAGCCTCTCATTTTCAACCCAAGGAATTTGAAGAAGCCCTATATCAAGAATGGGAAAAGCAAGGCTATTTTCATGTCGATGCCCAAGATCCACGACCCAGCTATTGTATTGATATTCCGCCTCCCAATGTAACTGGATCGCTGCATATGGGGCACGCTCTGAACCATTGTCTTCAGGATGTCCTGATTAGATATAAACGTATGGATGGAATGGCTACGACTTGGATTCCAGGAACGGATCATGCAGGAATTGCAACTCAAAGTGTCGTTGAGCGCAATTTAGAAACACAAGGATTGCACAGAAAAGCCATGGGCCGTGAAGCTTTTGAAAAAAAAGTATGGGAATGGAAGGACCAATACGGCAATCGCATCGTAGACCAAATCAAAAAAATGGGATCCTCTTGTGACTGGGAGAGAGAGAGATTCACTTTGGATGAAGGGTTTTCTCATGCTGTTCGAACAGCTTTTGTCACACTTTTTAAAGAGAAGCTCATTTATAGATCTTCCTACCTTGTAAACTGGGATACGGTACTACAAACCGCGGTTTCCGATCTGGAAGTTGAATACGAAGACATTGAGGGAAAGCTATACTACTTTAAATACCCTATTTCAGAAAGCAACGAGTATATCGAGGTGGCAACGACACGTCCCGAAACCTTGCTTGGAGATACGGCTGTCGCCGTCCATCCTGAGGATGAAAGATATACACATTTGATTGGCAAGACCAT
>JAGRAX010000015.1 GCA_020434365.1 Bdellovibrionales bacterium | reverse complement strand
AAGGTTTTTTTGAACTTTTTTTTCTGTGGAGGAAAAATTAAAAAAGAACAATGAAAGGCCCGGAAAAAACATTTAAGATTTTTATTTTACACTGAGTTTTTTTTGCGCTAACAATTGCTTTTTACAAGGTCGCTGTTGATCGTGGTGAAGAGAAGTGAAAGCCTTCCGCTGTCCCGCAACTGTAAAGGTTTGTAGACAAAACCAAGTCAGATCCCAGATCAGCATAGTTCATCCCGAGGAGGAACTGACATTGATTTTTTTATATTTTGGAGCCCATCAGGCATGAAACAGGACGTAATGCAGAAAGAAGTGATGATGAGGGCTCCTGCCCAAAGTAGAATTGGAAAGGTAGTATGCTCATGAGCAAGGAAGGTTTCAAAGAGAAGATTCTTTCACCCTCGATGGATCGTTTCGTATTGTTTCCCATAGAATATAAAAACATTTGGGACATGTATAAAAAGTCCATGGCATGTTTTTGGACAGCGGAAGAAATCGACTTGTACCAGGATCTTGTAGATTGGAATAAACTTTCGGAGCAGGAAAAATATTATATTTCTCATATACTTGCATTTTTTTCAGCCAGCGATGGCATTGTAAATGAGAATTTGGCTCAGAGATTTTATACAGAAGTTCAACTTCCTGAAGCCAGATGCTTCTATGGTTTTCAAATGGCCATGGAAAACATCCATTCCGAAACCTATGGACTCTTGATTGATACGTATATTCAAGATCCAAGAGAGAAGCTCAGGCTGTTTAAAGCCATCGAAACCATCCCTAGCATTCAGAAAAAAGCGCAGTGGGCACTCAAATGGATTGATAGCAACGAAAATTTTGCAGAGAGACTTCTCGCCTTTGCGGCCGTCGAGGGCATTTTCTTTTCTGGCAGCTTTTGTTCCATTTTTTGGCTGAAAAAGAGAGGACTGATGCCAGGTCTGACCTTTTCCAATGAACTCATCAGTCGAGATGAAGGTTTGCATACGGACTTTGCCTGTCTATTATATAATGAGTATTTGAGCCAAAAACCGGCTCGTGAGCGAGTTTATGAGCTGGTGCGTGAAGCTGTGAGTTTAGAAAAGGAATTTGTAACAGAGGCGCTGCCGGTTTCTTTGATCGGGATGAATGCCAAAGCCATGGCTCAATATATTGAATTTGTTGCCGATCGTCTTCTTCGAGAGCTTGGATATCAAGACATTTATCACCAGGAAAATCCCTTTGACTGGATGGAATTGATTTCTCTTCAAGGGAAAACCAATTTTTTTGAAAAACGTGTCAGCGAGTATCAAAAAGCAGGTGTGATTGCTGGGGCAGAAAACAAGCAATTTGCTTTAGATGCGGAATTTTGATGATGTACGTAGTCAATCGAGAAGGTCAGAAAGAACTGGTTCAGTTCGATAAAATCACGGAGAGAATACGCAATTTATCCTTTGAGCTCGCTCCTGAGGTAGAGCCTGACCGAATTGCCAAAAAAACCATCGAGGGTCTGTATGATGGAATCACCACCGAAGAGCTAGACAAGCTCTCTGCTGAAACTTCTGCGTATCTCGCTAGTTCTCACCCCGATTACTCTACCCTAGCGGCGCGGATTGCGATTTCGAATTTACATAAGAACACGACGGCTTCGTTTTCCAAGAATATAGAGGCGATGTATCTCTATAAAAACCCAAAAACGGGACTACCCTCGCCCATGGTCTCGGAGCGTCTGTATAAAGTCGTTCAAAAACATGGCATTACCTTGGATGATGAAATCCAATATCGCAAAGACTACAACTACGACTATTTTGGCTACAAAACTTTAGAAAAGTCATACCTTCTTAAAATGGACGGAAAGATTATTGAGAGACCCCAGCAGATGCTCATGCGAGTCGCTCTTGGGATTCATTTTGATGACATTGACTCAGTCATTAAGACCTATCGCTTGCTCAGTGAAGGGTGGTTCACGCACGCGTCGCCCACGCTTTTCAATGCAGGGACTGTCAAACCTCAAATGTCTTCTTGCTTTCTTTTGACGATGAAAGAAGACAGCATTGATGGGATCTACAAAACCTTAAGTCAATGTGCTTTGATTTCACAGTCTGCGGGAGGTATTGGTTTAAGCATCCACAATATCCGTGCCAAAGGCAGTTTCATTCGAGGTACCAATGGGACCTCGAACGGCATTGTTCCTATGCTTCGTGTATTTAATGATACGGCTCGATATGTGGATCAAGGTGGAGGAAAGCGTAAGGGAGCCTTTGCCATTTATTTAGAGCCTTGGCATGCGGATATTTTTGATTTTTTGGAGATGAAAAAAAATCATGGCAAGGAAGAACTTCGAGCTCGTGATTTGTTCTATGCTTTGTGGGTCAATGATCTGTTTATGGATCGTGTAGAAAAAGACGAAAACTGGTCTTTGTTTTGTCCCGCGGAGTGTCCCGGCTTGCCTGAAACCTACGGAGAAGAGTTTGAAAAGCTCTATACAGGCTATGAAAAAGAAGGGAAAGCGCGAAGAACCATTCGGGCCAGAGATCTGTGGCAAAGTATCATTACGTCTCAAATTGAGACGGGCACTCCCTACATGCTCTATAAAGATCATGCCAATCGAAAGTCGAATCAAAAAAATTTGGGTACCATCAAATCAAGCAACCTCTGTACAGAGATCATGGAATATACTTCAGCAGATGAAGTTGCGGTATGCAATTTGGCTTCCATTGCTTTGCCTCGATTTGTTGAGGAGGGAAGGTTTGACTTTCAAAAACTTTATGATGTGACCTATCAAGCAGCTGTTAACCTCAATCGAATCATTGATGAAAACTATTACCCCATTCCAGAAGCCAAAAAGAGCAATACAAATCATAGGCCTATTGGTTTAGGGGTTCAGGGTCTTGCCGATGCATTCTTTTTGCTTCAGTGTCCTTTTGAATCTGCAAAGGCCAAGACGCTCAACATACAAATTTTTGAAACCATTTATTTTGCAGCCTTGCAGGCCTCCTGTGATGAAGCAAAAAAATATGGACCCTACCCGACCTATGAAGGAAGCCCCGTCTCTCAAGGTCAGTTGCAGTATGACTTATGGGGCGTAGAGCCAACGGATCTTTGGGATTGGGCGGCACTCAAAGAAAAGATTGCAGAATATGGTGTGAGAAATTCACTACTGATTGCTCCCATGCCAACAGCATCAACCTCTCAAATCTTGGGAAACAATGAGTGTATCGAACCCATCACGTCTAACCTTTATACTCGAAGAGTTCTATCTGGAGAGTTTACGGTCATCAATAAACATTTGGTTCGAGATTTGATCGCGAGAAACCTGTGGAACAAAGAACTCAAAGACAAAATCATTGCCAATAAAGGCTCGGTACAAAACATAGAAGAAATTCCGCAGCAGGTCAGAGAGCTGTACAAAACAGTCTGGGAAATCAAACAAAAAACCATATTAGATATGGCTGCGGACCGCGCACCTTTTATCGATCAATCTCAAAGCTTGAACGTGCATATGGTGGATACCAATTTTGCAAAAATGAGTTCAATGCATTTTTATGCTTGGAAACTCGGGCTAAAAACCGGAATGTATTATTTGAGAACCAAGGCAGCTGTGGATTCGATTCAGTTTACGATTAAGAAAGAGCAGTCAAGTCTGCAAGAAGTGTTGAGTCCAGAGGAGCAGCTTGTGTGCTCGATTGAAAACCCTGAAGATTGTGTGGCCTGCGGGGCCTAAATAAAGGGGGTTCTTATTCTTCGATCGGCGGCGTAAGGGTTTTTTGACCCTCATGTTTTTGCTTTTTGGAATGGGGCCTGGCGCTGCTTTCTTTCTGATCCGCTTTTTTATGTTGTCGTTGTGATGGGATAATATGTTGAAGCTCTGCTTTCTGTTTTTCGTTCAAAAGTCCTAAGGCATCGAGCTTTGTGTCTACGCGCTTTACCATCATTTTTTCTTGAATCTTTTGGATCTGTGAAATCTTCTGATGAATTTTTTTGCGCTTGGGTTTGGGCTCGTCCATCATTTGATGGAGCTCTTGTGAAAGTGCATGTTTTTCCTGGCGAAGTTTTTCTAAAGCTTCCATTTGCTCAATTTTAAGGGCGTTGATTTTTCCGACCTGGTCGTGACTTAAGTCAATGACAGAGGCATGATCCAAAAGAATTTGAAGAAAGCGACCTTTTTCCATAGGACCTCCGGCAAAGGACGTAGAACTTGTGGTGACCAAAAGAAACATGAGGATCAAGCTTGATATGTTTTTCATGAAAACCATTATCGGTTAGATGGGGGAAAAATCAAGCAAGAGCTTAGCTCTTGCTTGAGAGACAAAAAAGCTGCTATATCCCTCTCATGTCACAGAGCCTTAGATTTGAAGACCTAGGAACACAGGGCTTTGAAAAAGTTTGGAAATTTCAGGAAAACTATCGAGATGAAATTTTGGCCGGTCAGACCGAGTCGAAGCTTTTTTTTGTAGAGCACCCTCCCACATTTTCCATGGGTCGAGGTGAAAAGGGTGAAAATCTCAAGCAAAGTGAAAAAGCCTATCAGGATATGGGCATTGATATGGCTTGGGTCAATCGAGGTGGAAAAGTGACGTATCATGGGCCTGGACAACTTGTGGCCTATCCCGTTTTCGATTTGAAGCAGTATCGCATGGGCGTAAAACAATTTGTATGCGCCTTGGAAAAGGTTTTGATCTCTACCTTGGCAGAATTCGGACTACAGGCCCATACCCAAGAGGGTCTCATTGGGACTTGGCTTGGAACGGAAAAAATTGCTTCGATCGGGATTCATGTCAAAAAATCTGTGAGCATTCATGGTCTTGCGCTCAACGTATGTCCAGACATGCGCTATTTTTCGATGATTGAGCCCTGTGGAATCCGTCAAGTGCAAATGACGAGCATGAAAGAACAAGGATGCAATGCGAGCGTAAAAGAAGTATCCCTAGTAATGGCGGAAGTTTTTGCGCAGCACTTTGGTGGGCATACTCGCTACTGAGCTTTTTCTACGATTTCTCTGGCCATGGACCGCGCCACTGTAGCGGGAGAGACTTTGTCTTGGTCAGCTCTTTCCAAAATGCTTTTGATGGTTTTGTAAATGTTCATGGTTTTGGCTTCGACTTTTTCTCGGTCGTAGCCTCGAAGTTCTTGTGCCACATGAATCAGCCCCCCCGCATTGATGACAAAGTCGGGCGCGTATAAAATCCCCTTTTCAAAAAGATCTCTTGCGACCTCTTTAGACGCCAGAGGGTTGTTGGCGGCTCCGGCAACGATTTTGCATTTAAGCGTGTCCAAACTTTTTTCGTTGATGACACCTCCCATGGCGCAAGGGGCAAAGATATCACATTCTCTAGATACAATTTCATCTGCAGAACAGGTTTCTACTTGAAGCTGCTTGGCAGTGTCCGAGGCTTTCTGGGCATCTACATCGGAGATGACGATTTCAGCACCTTTTTCTCTCAAAAGTTTGGTGAGAATATACCCGACGTGCCCCACGCCTTGAATGGCGACTTTTTTGCCTGTTAGATCCTTTGAACCAAAACAATGCTCGACAGAAGCTTCGATTCCGCAGAGAACTCCCAGTGCTGTAAGCGGGGAGGGGTCTCCCGCGCCTCCCATATTTGGAGTGAGTCCAACCACGTGTTTGGTTTGCCTAGAAAAAATATCGAGGTCTTCGGAAGATGTTCCCGAGTCTACGGAGGTAATATATTTTCCCCCCAATCGTTCTACGCATTTTGCAAAGGCTTCTAAGATTTGGGGATTTTTGTCTTTTTTTGGATTTCCAAGAATGACAGACTTTCCACCCCCCAGCTCTAGGCCAGCCATTGCGGCTTTGCTTGTCATGGACTGGGCCAAATTCATTACATCTGCCAGAGCTTTTTGCTCGTTGGCATAGGGATAAAATCTGCAGCCCCCCAAGGCCGGCCCTAACTTTGTGCTGTGGATGGCAATGATACTTCGAAGGCCTGTTTTCTGATCATGGAAAAAAGAGATGTGCTCAAATTCTCGCTCTTCCATGGGCTGAAAAAGCTGAAGTGTGTCTGTTTGCGTCATCAAATACCTTTCGAGAGTGTTGCGAGGGTTCTACGAGATCCAGGTCGCTACGTCAAGATTCGGGAAGGACCGAACCGAAGCCTTCAAACAGTTTTGATGCCAGTCCAAGATTTTGCGACGTTCTCCTAAGATGTGAATTGACCACTTGCCCATTGTAACTGTAATGAGCAGGGAATTGTAAATTGAGCTTGTTGCTGTGGATACGCCCCTTCCTAAGATCGAGAAATGTGATGGTGCCTAGGGCATCTACGCTTTTGACCACACCGATGTGCGTGAGCTTATCGTTCCATTGCCCATCTCGGTTTCGATCAAAAGTATTGGAGAAAAAGACCAAGTCTCCTGTGGCGGGTTGTGAGATGGAAAGGCTTCCGACTCTGGCAATAAAATCAAAAATTTTGGCTACCCCATTGCCTTTGACTCCATAATTTTGTGAAAATTGCCCCAGGTTCAAACCCAAATCAAAAAACATGGCTTCAATGAGTCCGCTGCAATCACTTCGCAGTGTAAATCCAGCTTTTCTCCGAAAAGAAGGACGGGTCACTTCGTATACGCTTTCAATCAAAGCGCTACGCTTTTCTCTGGAATCCAACTCATCCCAGGATTTTGACGATCGGCCAAAAGAAACATCAAAGCCAAACAAGCAAAAAATGAAACATAGAATCAAAAAAAAACGAAGGTTCACGGAGCATAATGTACGTCAGATGAGTTTCGAAATCAAAAATGCTTTTGTCTTCTTGCAGAAAGTTCACCAAGGAGAGAGCGAAAAGGCACTTGCTTTTTTTAAACAATCCAAATAGTTGTAGCTGCTTATGATCGAAAAAAGCCTTTTTCGGATTTGTGAGAATCTTTCGGAATTTTTGGAAGCCTCTCCTCAAGACTTATTTTCTATGCTCGAATTCCCACCAGATTCGAGCAAGGGAGATCGAGCGCTTCCCTGCTTTCGTTTCGCTAAGGCCATGAAAAAATCCCCCCAGGATCTGGCTTCGGCCTGTAAATCGATTTTGGTCAGACAAGAGCTTCCTCTGGGGATTGATCGCATTGAGACGGCTGGAGGCTATTGCAATATTTATTTGAAAAGCTCTTTTGTGGCCAAAGAGGTACTAGAACCCCTATTTTCAAGTCCTGAAACCTACGGTCACCTCATCAGAGACAAGGCTCCGGTGGCGGTCATTGAGTTCTCTTCCCCAAACATTGCCAAGCCTTTTTCCATTGGTCATTTGCGTTCGACCAACATTGGTGCGAGCCTGTCGAGGATTTTTCAGGCTCGAGGTTGGAAAGTCATCAAAATCAATCATCTGGGGGATTGGGGTACGCAATTTGGAAAACTCATTGCAGCCTATCGAAGATGGGGCAGCGCAGATCAGTTGGGAGAGGATCCCATTCGAGCGCTGTTCAAATTGTACGTAAAATTCCATGAAGAAGAAGACAAGGACGCGACTCTTTTGCAAGAAGCGCGAGAAAATTTTGCAAAACTTGAAAAGAAAGATGAAGAAGCCAGAGAACTCTGGCAGTGGTTTCGGGACCTTACCTTAAAAGAACTCAAAACTTTGTATGACAAACTCTCAATTGGTTTTGATTACTATTGGGGAGAGAGTTTTTATATGGATCAGATTCCTGATTTGATCAAGACACTCCAGGAAAAAAATCTGGCTCAAGAATCAGAAGGTGCTTTGATTGTGGATTTGAAAGATGAAGGCAATGGCGTGGCTCTTCTTCGCAAGGGAGATGAAAGTTCCTTGTATTTGACACGAGATTTAGCCGCAGCCATTTATAGACATCAGCAATTTTCTTTTGATCAAATGCTCTACATTGTTGGAGGTGAACAGCAACTTCATTTCAAACAACTTTTTTCTATCCTCAAAAAACTTGGACAGGATTGGTCAGATCGATGTGAACACATCAATTTTGGACAAATTTCTTTTGGGGATGAACGTATGTCCACACGTAAGGGAAATGTTGTGTTTCTGTCGGATGTTTTAAGTAGAGCCAAAGAGATGGCACAAAACATTGTGCGTGAAAAAAATCCCGAACTGGAGAACATTGAGGATGTGGCTGAGCAGGTAAGTTTGGGCGCCGTTCTTTTTGCGGATTTGAGTGCGCGCAGAGCAAAAAGTGTGAAATTTTCTTGGGAAGATATTTTGTCTTTCGATGGAGAAACAGGACCCTACTTGCAATATGCCTTTGTGCGCACGCGAAGCTTGCTAGAGCGCTATGGCAAAAAGCCAGAGATGATTGAAGACTTTTCGCAATTTCAGGCTCCAGAAGAAGTTGAGCTTCTTCGAACACTCTCACAATTTTCATACGCCTTAGAACGTGCCGAAAAAGAAAGAGAGCCTTTTGTTGTAGGGCAATACTTGATTGAAGTAACCAAACGTTTCAATCGTTTTTATCAAGCTGTGCGTATTTTGGATACGGAGGCGCAGCAACTCAAAGGCCGAATTCTATTGGTTTTTGCAGCGTCCAAGGTGTTAGAGTCCGGGATGAAGCTTTTGGGCATTCCACGTCCTGAAAAAATGTAATCTAGAATCAAGGCTTTTTCTTTGGCTTTGAGAAAAAGGCGAAAGCTAAGATGATTGTGATGCCATAAAGTCCAAAGAGGGGCAGCGCCATCATCATCATGGTTCCCACATCTGGCGTTGGTGTGATGACCGCAGAGGCCACCAATATTCCTACGATGACGCCTCTCCAGGCACGCAGTAGGGATGTGGGAGATAGAATGCCAAAGAAAACCAAATACAAAGTAATCAGAGGAGCTTCAAAACTCGCTCCAAAACCCAAGAGCATCCAAGAAGCCAGACGATAATAATCATCCATCCGAATGGTAGGTTGAATGTTTTCTTGTAGGGTGATGTTGAGAAAGAACTCAAAGCTTGGAGGAAAGACGACAAAATATCCAAACAGAGCTCCGGCTGTAAAAAAAATACTGGCAAGAAAAACAAAAGGAATCACATGTTTTTTTTCTTCGTTTTTGAGAGCGGGAGAAATAAACTTCCACACTTGATAAAATACAAAAGGACTGGCGAGAAAAAATCCGCCTAAAATTCCAACCTTAAGATAGACAATAAAACCCTCAAGCAAGCTGGTGTTGATGAGATAGGGCGTTTGCTCAAAGACTTTTTGATAGACTTGGTCATAGGGCATTCGGAGAATGCGAAAGAGTTCCTTTGAAAAACCGTAGGCTACAAAAAAACCCAGCACAACAGAAACCAGGCTCTTGAGAATGCAGGATCTCAATTCCCTTATATGATCCCAGAAACTCATTTGGCCTTGGTCGCTACGCTGCGTAAGATCCTGCTTCATGATGGCTTCGGATCCTTTTTTTTCTCAGATTTCTCTGGGGGCATTGAAACGTCTGCCTGCGTTTTTTCGTATTCGGATACGGTCTGCTGATCATCAAAAGCATGTCCATGGTGAATGTCGTCTTCTTCGGCTTCATTGTATTCTTGAGACATAGCATTGGGGTCAGTGTGCAGGTCGACTTCTTGCTCAATTCGCTGCATTTCTTTTTGTACGGTGCTGCGAACTTCATCACTGGCGTCTCGAACTTGACGAAACAGAGAAGAAGCTTTTTTGATCATAGAGGGGAGGCGATCGGGACCATAGATGATCAGAATGAGAATGACAATTGCAATCACTTCAGTGCTTCCCAAACCAAACATGGCGCCATCTTAGATGAAATTCTTGGGCTTGGGAAGTTATGGAGAAGGCCATACGCATTTTAGGTATTCAAAATTAAGCCTTCAGGGTATAATTCTACCTTCATGAGACGAGGTCTTCTCATATTGTTTTCAGGCTTTGTATTGCAGGTAACGGCTTTGAGCCAAGCCCATGCAGATGCGATGGAAAATCAAATTTCATCTGAATTGGGCAGTTATATGGGCATTTACATGCTCAATCAAAATCAAAGAACTCCCGGTGACCGAGTGGTCACAAGAAAGACAAGTTCAGGCTATCATGCCAAAATTTATTATTGGCGCAGTTATCAAAAAAGAAACGCCTTAGAAGAAATATGCCAGGCCTATGAGTGGCTTCTCTTTGGTCGCACCTCCTATGGGAACACGGCCAAAGAAGCATTTCAAAAATATCCAAAACTTCAGAGCATAGAGCTGCATCTCTTTGATATTTTGTTTGGAACCAAATTGGGTGACAAACGTGGAGAAATTCTTCCTACCAAAAAAATTGTGGAGCACTTGAAAATAGGTGTGAAGCGTTCGACTGTTTTGTCTAAAGACTTTCAAGAAACTACAGCCCGAAGCCTGCTAGAAAAAAAGCAATGCTCCGAAGTGCGAAAAAAATATTTTACAAGTTATTGGGTCAATAGAGACTATCTTAAGAGTGTAAGGTCATGACGATGAAAGCAATGGTGGCAGGATTTTTTGTATTGAGTCTTCTGTTGAGCGCTTCTTTTGCCAGGGCCAATCAGGAAGATCGAATCAACGAGCAAAACAGGCATTTGGAGCATTGGATGGAGACTCTATCTAATAACCCTTTGGTGTTGGTGCGAAAAAATGCAGCGTATTTTTTAGGATCTTTGCAAGACGAAAGAGCCGTACAAACTTTGATCAAGGCCTTAGGAGATCGCAGTGCGCTGGTACGCAAAGAAGTGGCCATTGCATTGGGAAACCTCGGAAGCGAAGAAGCACTGCGCGAACTTTTTGCAGCCAAATCTATCGAGGTCGATCGTTCTGTCCAGAGAGAGCAGGAGCGCGCCATAGAAAAAATCAAAGCTCATGCTGAGTATCAGCAACAAAAAAAACAGCGCTATCTCGACCTTCAAGATCCTTCGTAAAAGAAGGAATTATTTTTTTCCAGGAATGACAGTGAATTTGGGTTTGCCGTCGGCAAGTTCGATGGGATCATGGCTTTCACTGTCTTTGTGATTGAAAGAAAAAACCATGTTCTTTTTTTCCTTGGCTTGTTTGAGTGCTTGATTGGCCAAAATATATAGCTCATAGGCATGTTGCGTGTTCTCGAGAGGGCTGGCAACGCCCACACTGATGGTCACATCTTGTTGATGGCGGTTTTCAAAATCAAAAGGAAAGGTTTCGACAAGTTTTCGAATTCTCCATGCCAGGAGCATGGCTTTGTCATGGATGGTTTCGGGCAAGAGAATCAAAAATTTTTGGTTTTGTGTAACGCTTACAATGTCGCTGCCTCGTGTGCTTTCAAACATAATCCAAGCCACTTCCCGGACCAATCGATCTGAAGATTCTTCCCCGTAGTGTTTTGTAAAGTGCTTGAGATCATCAACTTCAATGCTTAGAATGGACAAGGGCCTTTCATATCGTTGGACTCGACCGAACTCGCTTTTGAAAATAGTTTTGAAATCCTTAAAGCTTGTGAGTTTTTCCAGGGCTCTTCTTTTCTCCAGAGGGGCAATGTTTTTGGAGATGCTGCTGGACATCCGAGACCAAAGTAGGGTTCCAACAAAAAAGGCAAAAAATAACGCAAAATGCCATGGTTGGAAAAAGGTGCTTTGAGCGTAGCTCATCCCAAATAGGGCTCCGAGTAGAAGCAAGCTGATGAGTTCTATAAAGTTCTTTCCAGGCATCAATCTATTGTAAAGAGAAAGATCAGGACCCACAAGCCTTCAGAAAAAATCTTTTTCTTTCGGAGGCTTTTTTTCCGTTGCCAAATCAAATTCAATCGAATAGAAACAGCTACCTACGATGCCCAGGTAGCTCAGTCGGTAGAGCAAGGGATTGAAAATCCCTGTGTCGGCGGTTCGATTCCGTCCCTGGGCACCACCAGATTTTTTCCATATTTTGTACTCTGCGGTGGATCCATTGCGAATCTAACGATACCGATGACGGTCCATTTTGTATTGATTGTATATTTTAGATTGAGTAGCCTTTTTAGAGATAGCACAAGCTCGATCAGTATAGTTGATAGAATCCATGTCTGAAGAAAAAAATACGATGAAACATAAGCTTACTTGTCACTGCGGTTCTGTGGAAATAGAGCTGACTTTACCTGATGGTTTAGAAAACCTTAGAAGGTGTGATTGTTCAATGTGTAGACGAAGGAGAGCCATTGTTGCCTCTGTCACGCTCGACAACTTGAAAATTGTTAAAGGTGAAAAAATATTGAGTTTGTACCAATTCAACACAATGACAGCCAAACACTATTTTTGTTCTGT
The DNA here is from genome assembly GCA_020434365.1 of Bdellovibrionales bacterium. Classification (GTDB taxonomy): domain Bacteria; phylum Bdellovibrionota_G; class JALEGL01; order JALEGL01; family JAGRMV01; genus JAGRAX01. The sequence continues at coordinate 16,318 of JAGRAX010000015.1, read as the reverse complement.
ATGCGGCATCTATACTCATCATCAAAGGCGTTCCAACCCAGAGCAGTACGGTTTTAATGTCGCTTGTGTAGAGGGTATAAATCCGTTTGAATTAGAAAATATTCCGGTCATGGATGGAATACATCATCCATCAGATAGGTAGCGAGTCTGGCGCAGATTTGTTACTTAAAGTTTGAGATGAGATCAATTCTAGTGTAGCCATTGAAATATGAAAACTTTGGTTCTTGGACTTATAATGTCAGCGCTTTTGGGTATTCAAACAGTGTATGCAGAAGGTGTATGTTCATCGGTAACCGTCGTTGAATCCAGCGGTCTCGAAAAGTGGGGGGACGAGGGCGTGCAAAAAAATCCTAGCGCTCTGAGTTTTGCCATCGACTACAAATTGCAACTCAAACAGGGAGAAGGTTCTTTTTCAAAATGGCTCAGGTCTCAGGCCTCCTACCATAATGCTGCTTCTGCCAGCGAAAATGGGAGTCAGGCCAATTATTTGGCTTCGAAACATACGATTCAGGTCAAGGGACAAGCGTACACAATTCATTTTTCTGTGACTCGATTTTATCCAGATGGAAACATCGATGTTCCCATCAACAGGGGAAGCATCTATCTAAGAAATGATCGAGGGGATTACCTCTGTACTTTGCATAGTGAGAGTCTCTGGTATTAGGCTTTTTACCTTAGGTTCCCGCTGCAACTGTCTTTGTTTTTTGATCGCCTGCGACTTTTTATTTTTTGCCTGTTCCTGTACTATGGAACAACCTAGCGCTTGCTTTTCCGGCTTTGCGCGAGGAAACGCCTGATTTTATGTCCAAATTGTTTTTGACCCTTATATTGTGCTTGAATTTCTTATGGACTGCTGATGCTTTTGCGCAGCAGGCTCTTAGAATCGGAATCATAGGGGATTCCATTGCGGGTGTGGGAGATCATGCAGTCTATGGCATGTGGGCCAAAAAAAATGAAATGGTTTTTTATCCAGAGTTTCTGCAAGGAATTGCAGAGACCGATCCTCGGTTCCAGGTCTTGGCTGTGGATGCTCATGCCGGCTCCAAGGCGACTTCTGGACCTGAGCGCGTAAGTGCGATGCTAGCGAAATATGACATCGATCTGTTGATTTTTCAGCTCGGTGCCAATGATCTTTTAGGGCTTGGGACCGTGCATAGCGCGTCTGAGGCCATCATAAAATCGATTGAGATTGCGCGGAAAAAAAAGATCAAGGTTCTGCTTATTGGCATCCAAAGCGTGAGATATCGACAAGGGAGACAATTTGATATGGCGGCCAAGGAGTTTGAAGGTCGAAAGAATTTTTATTACCTCCCCAATTTTTTTGAGGACTTAAGAGAAGCTGATTTTTATAATTTGCTCGGTGTTCCACATCCGAGCAAGGAGGCGCAGGAGCTTCTGGCCACAGGGCTCTATGAATTTTTAGATGATCATTATGATTCTATGACTCGTCGATGGCGTCGAAAGCGAAAAAAAAGTGAATGATTTTGAGTGCGAAATGAAGCGAAATGTTTTTATGATTCGATATATGCTTACACGTGTTTTATTTTTTGTTCTGGTGTTACATATTTTTTTTGGACTTGGGGCCTGCACAAAAAAAGAAGCGCCGAGAAATTTTCGAATCGGGATCATCGGAGATTCGATTACGGGTGTGGGGACTCATGAAGGTTTTGGAATGTGGGCGCGCTTTAACGGGATGATTTTTTATCCAGAGTTTTTGGAAGAAATTGTGGAAGGAGATCCCCGCTTTGAAATTTTGACCGTCAATCCTCAGGCCGGCTCCAGGGCAAGCTCAGGCCCCAAACGCGTGCGTGCGATGCTGTCTCAACATGAGATTGATCTATTGATTTTTGAGCTTGGCGCCAACGATCTCTTAAAGGGAGGCAATCCTCAAAAAGCGGCCAAAGCCATTGTAAGTTCGATTGAGATTGCACTGAAAAAAAAGATCCAAGTTGTGCTCATCGGTATGCAAAATGCTGACTATCGCCAGGGGAAGCAGTTTGATTTGGCGGCCAAGGCGCTCGAAGGTCGAGAAGGTTTTTACTATCTTCCCAATTTTTTTGAAGGTTTAGACAAAGACGATTTTCACTATACGGGTGGCGTTCCCCATCCCACCAAAGCGGCGCAGGAAATCATCGCGGCGCAGCTTCATGATTTTTTGGATCAAAGCTACGCCACGATGATTCTTCAAGAATAAATCAATAGGCCGAAACCGAGCCTGTATACACAGGCACTCCTAATTTGGATTCTGGATCTGTTTTGATGACGGCAATCTCGTAGGACTGGATGCTGGTTGTCATTTGATAGTTGGCAATGATTTTCACGCTATAGGGAGAGTTCTCTTTGCATTTTCTGATTTCCACTTCTCCTTGGCTGTCGTCTTGTTCAGTTTTGCATTTGTCAGATGCCTCAAAGCCTCTAGAAGTTTTAATTCCTCCCAAATTGGAATAAAGCTTAAGCTTTTCACCATCATTAAGGGTGATCCATTGAACCTTTACGTCATTGGTAACTCTAATTTTTACAGGAAGCGTAGGTGTGTAGCAGTCCTTACCTACAGGACCCACAGTAATATCGAAATTTTGTCCATTGGGAAGTTCCCGACAAGACCAGAAGAAAGTTTCTCCAAAAAGAGTATCTTCTTCAACGGTTGTGAGCCCAGAAGGATCATTCAAAGGACATGCTTGGTATTTTTGTTGTACTTGCTCACAAGCCCCATTGGGCATAATGAGCCAAATATCCCAAGGGTAGCCAGGAAAGACACTGTATTTGATGCTGATTTCATCGTTTACCTTATAAATCCGCTGATCCTCATCCTCATACTGAGCCAGAGCCCAAGAGCTGGAGAATACAATGCCCAAAATTCCAAGATAGATGCTTATTTTTTTCATGGTGTATGTCCTCATTTCTTTGTGACGCAATCTAGCAAAAAGAGCTTGATCTTTCAAGCTACAAAACTCGCCGCCTAGTGTTTGAAGGTTTTGTCAAAAACCATTCTCTGGTAGATGCCTTCTCTTTCAGATGTTTTAAATACAACCACTCGATGCTCCGAAGTCAAAGGTTTGATGTACAGCTGAACGTCGTATTCTCTAAGGTTGCCTAAATTTGTGCAGGTCCAAATTCTTTCCAAAGCATGACTTTGTTTCAAGGTACATGATTTTTTATCTATTCGTACGCCGTAGCCTTCTGGATCATTGGCCAGGTTTGGATCAAAATAAAACCATAGATCTTGTTTGTCCTGAAGCTGGAGCATAGAACTGCGAATGTCTTTTACTGATTTGGTTGAAATTCTTTCAAGCCTAGGTTGTGGATCTTCGTCGCAGTGGGGTCCAAAAGGCCCCAAAATTACACGATAGTAATCTCCCCCGTCATAGGGTCTCTTACAGTTCCATACTGATGATGTTCCTCTATTCTGCACAAGTCGATTTTCTGCACTCTGGCAAAACTGGTTTGATAACTTTTCAATAAATCTACAATTGCCCCCATCAATGCTTACTTGATGACCGTACTGAACGTTTCCCTCAACATTGTAGGATACGGTAATTCCGTATTCAAGATCTTGTTGATACTGATGGTCCTGCGCCAGAAGTTTTTGACTCATACAAGCCAATGCGATCAAGACGCCGATCGCTTTCCAAGATGTATTCATTGTTTCCCCCCTTTAAATACGGGAGTAGAGCTATCATAAAAAGAGCTCCTTTTTCAAGAGGGAAAAACATCCTCCTCTTTGCAAAGCCTATGGCGACTTGCTTTGCTTTCTCATCGCGAAGAGACTTTTAGATCGTGTATCCCACACCCAGGGTGATGGATTGGACAAAGCCATCGTAGTTTCCAGGCCCCACATTGTTGGTACCATCTACGGGAACGTCTCTTTTCCCAAATCTGGCATTCCAAGTCCCATTGATGGAATAACGTTCACGAATATATCCCAAGCCTACAGAAGTTTCATGAGCATCGATGTCACCTGTGATTCGGTTCATGACCGTATCCGGAATCGACTCATTAAAATCCCGGGCATATCCGGCGCGTATGGCAATATGATCATGGGGCCTGGCCTCTACACCGACGTGAATTGTGTGAGAGTCTTTCCAGTTTTGCGCCAATGTAAGATCTGTTGGAAATTGAGGTGAGCTTACAACAAATTCTTTAATTTCAGAATTGTGTTCAAAACCGTAACCCAGAGCGATGGTCAGGATATCGATTGGAGTTACGGCAACTCCTGCCGTTACAAGCGTAGGAAGAATCTGCGTAAATTCAGCATCAAAAGCCCCCGCGGCTGCCAATTCTCCATCTCCATCCAATTTGGTTTTTACTTTGGATCTGTAGTTTGCTCCAATGGCAATCCAATCGGCGGGTTTGGCAAGCAGACCAGCACTGGCTCCCACACCCCAACCTTTGACATTGAAATCGTCGAGCGTATCCGTACCGCCGCCCAGGCCAGCAGGCAAGATAAGCAGTTGCCCCTTAAGTTTGGTTTGAATTCGGACCACACGCAGAGAGGCGCCAAGACTCAAACCCGGCACAATCTCCATGGCTGCAGTCGGCGCAATTTCTAAAGAATAAATTCGGCCTTCTAAAGGATTGCTGACTACGGCCGAAGCTGAATCAAATTTTCCTCCATTGCCATGGGGAAAATATACGCCCACACCCAAATGTACTGGCCCTGCAATGTCGGTTGTGTACGCAAAATTGGGAACCGGCAAAAACTCTTTTTTGGCTGACTCTGTGCTGCCACCGGGAGGAGTATAATCTAACTTTGTGAGTAGACTGTCCATGCCCAAATAAAAGTGATGTCCTTTGAGTTGCGTGATTCCTGCAGGGTTGTGAAAAATTGCAGTAGGATCATCTGCGACCGCAGTGAAAGCGCCGCCCATCCCTATGGCCTTGGCACCGATGATGACAGGTTTGGAAATTCCAGAGGCCCATCCTTGAGATGAAAACATTAAAACAACAACAGCAGGTACAACGAAATATTTTTTCATGTGGCGTATCTCCTCTGCTTGCTAGCAGTTGATGACATTCAATACAGAAGCTCAAAAAATACAGCCTAGAGCTAAGTGTAAGAAATTGTATGTCTTTCGAAAAAAAAAGCAAAATAATTCCATGCAATGCAAAGTGTTTTCGATTCTAGGCAGTCGATAAAACTCGATAGCCGAGATCAGGCATCTAGAAATTTTTTTATACGTGATGGTAGGGAAGCCCTTTTTTGATGCTGTATGCGCGATAGAGCTGCTCGCTTAGGACCAGTAGTGCCAGCCGATGAGCCAGAGTAAAATCAGATAGGCGCAGCATCAGGTCGGCTCTTTGAATGATGGCGTCGGGGTGTCCGTGTGCACCTCCAACAATAAAAATGAGTTCTTTGCAGGCCTGTTGTTCTAAGAGTGAGAGATGATCGGCCAACTGCTGTGAGCCAAAACGTTTTCCTTTTTCGTCCAAAAGACAAACCACAGCCCCAGGTGAGATGATTTTTTCAAGCTGTTGGCCGATTTTTTGTTTGGAGCTTTCAGAGTCCGCACCACTTTCCTTGATGTGCACAAGAGAGGTTTTGCAAAGAGTTTGCAATCGTTTGAGATAGGTATCAATCCATTGTTTCTCAAAAGGGGTGAGGCGTTTGAAAACCGCGGCAATGGTGAGGTTCACAAGGCTTGGCTGTGTTGGGGAGGAGAAAAATGCAGCGCCTTTTCGTCAGCTCCCGCATCCCATTCCACACTGGGGACATGAGACCAGAGTTTTTCTAGATTGTAAAACGTTCGAGTCTCTTCTAAAAAAATATGCGTTACGACATCTCCATGGTCGATGATGATCCATTGTCCATGATCATAGCCTTCCATAGAAGAATACTGATTGTAATGCGTTCCGTAGACAGCGTCAGCTATGGCTTTAGCGTGCGTGACCGAAGTGGCAGAGGTGATGACAAAATAATCCGCATAAGAACAAGCGCCTCTAAGATCTAAGACCTTGATATCAAAGGCTTTGCGGTTTGCCGCCGTTTGAGCTACAGACGGGAAATCTGCAGTTATTTGTTTCGTTTTTCTCAAACTACACTCCCATTATACCAAAAAACGCGAGTAGATAGCATATTTTTTCTCAATAAAAAACCCCCTCATTACATGGGGGACCATCCCTAAAAGCTCTTGAAATCTTGCTCTTAAGAAGAGTGAGAAAAAAAATCTAGGCGATCATTCGAAGTTTTTGGGATAGTCAATTCTGATGGCCTGCGTGTCGCTGGGCAGGGAAATGGAAAACTGCATGCTTAAGGTTTCATCAGGACCTTTCGATTCACTCCACTCTCCTCGCAAGGGGAAATGGGTTCGAGGATCAAAGCACAGAAAGCCCAAAGTGTTTTTGAAACATTGTTGACCGCTTTCTACATAACTCTGCGCATTTTTTTCGAATGCGTAGTTTTGATACTTTGAAAAAATTTCTCGAATCATCACGCGTTTCCAGGTTTCAAACTCTCGATGAAGCTGTGTTTTTTTGTATTTGGCTTTGATCCCATAACGGATCCAACGATATTGATCTTTTTGTATGACTTCAACTTCGCGCAGATCTCCAAAAAGTTTTCGATACAGACGAAAATCACCTTTTTCATCCACAGTAAACATAGAAATGGCCTGGTCCGCATGCACGCTGATGTCTTCTTCGACAAAATTTTCTGAGATTTCATCTTCGTTTGCATCACTGTTTTCCATTTCGGAAAGCAGCTGCGGTTTTTCAATGATGATTTTGCTTTCGGGGTCTACCTTTTCTTCGCTGATCAGATTGGCGTAGGATTCAAAAGAAAAGCTTCCATAGGCATCACGATAAAAACGAAAAGGCTCGGCAGAATCCATCAGTTCTTTGACAATTTCCATGTGTGAAAGATTTTTTTCTGTAAGAGAGGACGAGCTCTGGCTTTTGTCTGAAGAACTACAGCTCGAGAGTAGGAGAAACCCAGCAATAAGAAAGATCTTCGCGTGCTTATCTTTGCAAAAAGGTTTCATGAATTGATTGCATGAGTGCGTCCACATGGAGGTTTGTTTTACAAGATATAAAAAAGATATCGAGATTTTTCTCCGCAAAGCGTGACTGGATTTTTTTTCGCTGCTCTGAGCTGAGAAGGTCCATTTTGTTGATGACAACTTTTGAGGGTCTGGTTACCAACTGACGATCAAAGTGCTCTAGTTCTCTAAACAGAGCCTGATATTGATCGAAAGGGTCTTTGCTTTCTAGAGGGTCGCCATTGAGAACATAGAGCAAAAAACTTGTCCGCTGGATATGTCGTAAAAACTGCAGGCCCAAACCTGTTCCCAGGTGCGCATCTTCTACAATTCCAGGAATATCCGCGATCAAAAGTTCGCTCTCTCCTTCTCTATGAACCCCAATTTTTGGGCTTAGGGTTGTGAAAGGGTAGTTGGCGATTTTGGGTTTGGCTTTGGTGACGGTGGAGAGAAAGGTAGATTTTCCGGCGTTGGGAAAACCCACAAGACCAAGATCTGAGAGAATTTTAAGCTCAAGGACAATCCAGCGGCCCTCTCTTTTTTGTCCCTCCGTGGCTCTGCGAGGCGCCTGGTTGGTGGAACTTGTAAAGTGCATATTCCCCAAACCACCTTTTCCCCCTTTTTCCAAAACCAAGCGCTCTTGGTCAGCCATAATCTCTCCTACTAGGGTCTCGCCGTCTTCGGCTTTTATGATGGTGCCTGGAGGTACGCGCAAAACAATGGATTCCCCATTGGCTCCAGTTTTTTGCCAGGTTCCTCCATGTTCGCCGTTTTTAGCTCGAAAGTGCTTTTTGAATCGATAGTCCTGCAGAGAAGAGCTGTGATGACTGCCTTCTATGATGATATCTCCACCTCGACCTCCGTCCCCTCCATTGGGGCCGCCTTTGGGAATAAATTTTTCCCGACGAAATCCCACGCGGCCGTCTCCGCCGTCTCCAGCTTTGACGAAAACCTTTACTTCATCAATGAATGATATTTTTGCCACAAAGATCTCCCCATGCTCTTACGGAATCAAAGCCACTTGAGGAAAAATGAGCGCGCCTAGAGCTTAGGCTGAGGGCACAACGCTGACGCGTTTTTTGTCTTTGCCTACACGGGAATAGTTCACGATTCCGTCAGCTGTAGCAAAGAGGGTATAATCTTTTCCGAGGCCCACATTTTCACCGGGGTGAATTTTGGTTCCAAGTTGTCGAACCAAGATGTTTCCAGCTTTCACGCTTTGGCCACCGTAGCGTTTTACGCCACGACGTTGGCCCTGACTGTCACGACCGTTTTTTGAACTTCCGCCTGCTTTTTTGTGTGCCATGCTTAACTCCCTTAGACTCTATGCGTACTATGCGCCCTGAATGTCAGTAATTTCAACGACGGTATAGGCCTGACGATGACCAATCAATTTTCTGTAACCCTTACGGATCTTCTTTTTGAAGACGTCGATTTTTTTGGATTTGCTTTGAGCTACGATGGTGCCAGTGACCAATCCTTTGGCGTCTTTGCCCACTTTGAGGGTCTCGCCTTCGCCCACGCACACGATGTCATGAAACTTAACTTCGCTGCCTTCAGGTCCATCGAGCTTTTCAATGCTGATTCGAGCTCCTTTTTGAGCCACGTACTGGTGATTTCCAACTTTTACGACTGCATACATAGTAATTTTCCTCTTTAAACGGCCCTAACTATTCCAAATGCTCAGGCTTGTCAAGACCTCAATAGACTCATGAGAGATAAGGCCAAAGCATAATAGGGGGTCAAGGTTTTTAGGGGCGCTGGCGCGACAAAATAAACTGCTGTCCGCCTTGAGTTTTTTCAGTTTTGTATTTGACCTCATGAAACAAAAAAGGTGCCGTTGAAAAAAGCCGCCTTTTTGCTGTTTAGTTTGGAAAAGATTCGTTATATTGGAAGCTTAGGTGAGGCGTATCAATTAAGCAGCAGTAGATCAACGGCGATACAAAAAAAATCGATGGCAAAGCAAAGAAAAATAGTGGTTCTTGATGAGCTGTTGTCACGATATTCGTGGCTGGATCATCACTTGGAGAAACATCGCTTGGCCATCATAGAGGCTCGAGACGGAGAAGACCTTTTCAATAAAGTTGTGCGAGAACATCCAGATCTTTGTCTGATGCATGTGAGCATGGAAAGCATGACAGCCAACGAAGTCTCCAGAAACATCAAAGCCGTAGAGCCTGCGATGGCTGTAAAAATACTATGCATCTCTGATGTCGTGTCCCTGGGTTTGGAAGACGATGCCAGGGAATCTGGCGTGGATCTCTACGTTTCAGAATCTGAGGCCCCCACCCGGGTGGTCCTGTATATTAAAAATTTTCTTAAGGGCAATTTGCCCGATAACTTTGAAGGTAGTTCAGAGGATCAAAGACAAATTTTTTCTGTGCGCAATTCTCAGCGATTTGATGTGGAGGGTTTGATTACCTACGAGTCTCGCACGGCGCATGGAGAGGGAGATTTTGTCAATTTAAGTCGTGGCGGCGCCTTGTTTCAGTGTGCCGATCGCTTGAGCTTGGGCACAAAGTTATATTTGGAATGGGTTAGTCCGGAGCAAGGCGAGATGAAACTCAAAGCCATTGTGGTTCGCTTGCAAGCTCTTCCAGATCAAAAGAAAAAACCTTTTTTGGTGGGAACCAAATTCAAAGAAGTCGATTACGATACCGAACTGCGTTTGGAAAACATTCTCATGTCTCTTCACAAACTTGAGGAAAAAGAGCTTCCTCCGCTGACTGTAGAAGAAGTCAAAGGCATTTTGGAATCTGGCATTGAACGTGTGAAGTTGATTTTTGAGAAACAGGACGTGAATCCTTATTTGGAAAAGAGTGTGGGAGAGCTTTCGGAGTATGAGCGCACGGCGTTCATATCGATCACGGAGTTTGGAAAAGTCATCCAAGGTTTGGTCGCCAACCGAGTCAAATGCAAGGTTTTGGAGCTTTTTTTACCTCACTTGCGTGAGTATCCATCGATCTACGCGCCCGATATCGTTCCGAGCATGGCAAGCCTTCTGTTTGAGATGGATCGCATAGAAGAACAAGCCGACGCTTTGGTTCGAAAGGCAGTAGACGGCGGAGATGAAAAAACAAGGAACTATCTCAACAATTCATCCAATCGTTTGTTCAACACAAAATCCAAACTGCTTCGGGAAATGGATCGGATTTTGTCGAATATGCCCGTCCACAGTAGCTTTGCCAAAGATCTTGAGATTGTAAAAAAATACGTCAAACGAGCAGTGTCCTACGAGAGCATGCCCCCCGAAGTGATGGCGCAAAAAACAAAGTACAGTCCGGCCGTGTATTCCCCCACAGGCGCGCGAAGAGTCAACGGCATTGTCTATTCTCCTGAGAGCATCGCGGAGTCGCAAAAGACAAAATCCTCGTGGTTGGTTCTTTTGGCAGCCATTGCAGTCATTGCCTATGGCGGCTATGAGGCGATGGTTTTTTTGAATCGCTTGGTACCTAAAGAGCAGTATCGCTTCTCTTTTGAGCCCATTCGCATTGAGAGAGACCGAAGTTATTCGCTGTCTTTTTATGTAGGCAGAGAGAACTGGCAACAACTTGAAGATTGGCAGCAAAAATCTTTTCTCAATGAGATTGAGATTTTATTGACCAAGGATCATCTCAAACAAGCCAAAGTGCTCGATCCCATGGGAAACCTGCTCGCAGCAGTTTACTCCAACCGAGGAAAAAGAAGCCGCCGCCTCTATCGCAGCCAGATTTTTTAAACCCTGACCTATAGGGGGTTTAATTTTTTCGGAAAAGATCAGGGTACTGCATAGCTTTTTCTAACAGTGCAATCACTTTTTGGACAGCCTCTTCCTTCTCTCTTTCGTCAGCAGATAGATCAGCAAATATGAGAGACGATAGGTTGCCTTCTCTGAAACTTTCAAGAATGTTTTGACCTTTGTTGTTTTTAATCGTTGGATCTGCTCCATAAGACAATAGGAGAGTCAGAATGTCATATTGTAACCATTTTGCTGCTGTGAAGAGAGCGGTTCCGCCATCGCCATTTTTTTGATTCACGTCAATGTTATGTTCTTTGAGGAGCTTTTCGACCAGATCATAATCTGTTTGAAATGCTACAGCCATACCCAGAAGACAATAATTGTCCTCCGTTACAGGATATGCTAACTCTTCTTCGACAATTTCAGGCCTTTTGGCCAGGATGCCTAGTGCAATTTTGGGGCTTGAAAACAGAGCATGGGAAAATCCAGAAAATGCAGTGCCTTCCTTTCTTGATAGATCGACTCCACGATCAAGCAAGAACATAGCAATCTCGTAACGATCAAATAAAACTGCTTGGTCAAAAACAGAGTATGCGAGTTTATCGGTTTTTCTCGCATCAATATCGACACCTTTCTTGGTTAAAAAGACAAAAAGTTCTGTATCTCCTACTTCTGCAGCATGATGAAGTCCATTCATGCCTTTGTCGTCAAGAGCATCTATATCTGCTCCACCCTTGAGGGCTTTTTTTACCAGTTCAAACTCCGCGATCCGAGCAGATCTCAAATACACAAAATCTTTGCAATTTTGGGGGAGGTTTTTCTTGAAGTTGACTTGTTTGAGCATCAGATTGAGAAATCTTGATATTTTTTGGTAGTTAGAAGCCCATTCTGGGCTATCTGAAAAACGATCATACCACCAAGGGGTTTGCTGCTCATGAGAGTAACAAAAGATGCTTTCGATGTCTGATTTTTTGAAATGACTTTCCAAGAATTCTTTAGAGGAAGAGAATTGAGAATCATCTTGGTCTAAGAATAATTTGTTCAGATCACCACAAAAGCTGTACGCAATGGGCTCCTCAACGTCTGTCAAAAGATTTTGACAGAGCTCCTCCACACCAAAAAAATTGGTTTGTCCGAAGCCAGGGATTGAAAACAACATAAAACAAACAAATATTGCACTGATATATAATCTTAGGATCATTTACGCGCTCCTTTCGTCGAGAAAATCATTCTTGATTGTAATGCTCGCAGCATTTCATTTTTGCCACAGGAAATCAATTCAAACTGTAGCTGATGAAGATCTACTCCAGGCCATCGAGGACAAAAACCGTGGTGTCGCCTTCGACCCTGCCTTCTGAGTTGATTCTTCCGGTCATTTCATAGAGAGAGAACTGTCCATCTCCATCGAGATCGCCTTGCGCCTTAACCGTAAATTCTGCGAGAAGATTGCTTCCTTGCGTGTGTACCGAGTAGCTATAGTAGAGGGGCTTGCCCGACGAGAAGCCCAGAGTGGCCCAAGGTCCATTCGAAAAATGCCCCTGCTGCGGCTGTGACATGGGGATGGCAGGCTCGGGAGGCAATGGCAAAAATGAGATTTGACCGTTCAGAGGAGGAGATTTTTTCTGGTTCCGATAGTAATCGACTTCAAGGTCAAAAATTTCTCTCATGATTTCCAGAGCTTCTTGAGCCTTTTGCTCTCGGAAATACTCCAGCCCTTTGGGGACCAAAACCAAAGCGGCGATACCTTGCAAAGCCAAGATTGCAAGCACTGTCGAAACCGAAGCCGCTTTTTGGGTTTTTGCACTCCATCGGCCTTTTGATCCTGCTAAAGTTGTTGTGGCTCTGTTTGGCATGATTGAAGAAGGGGATTTTATCATAGGACCTAAAAATGGGTAGAGAAACTGTGGTAAAGAAGCAATTCCAGGTTGAAAGCTCTTCTTTGCCATGCTAGAACCAGGTTCCAAAAATATTTAGTGAGGACAGCATGAATCCAACAAAAAATTCGAGTCAATTTGCATCTGAGTTTACACAAGTGGTCCAGCCAAAGGAAAAATACACAGGCCTGGGTCGAGCCCAACTCAGAGAACTCGCAAAAAAAGACGAAATTTTAACAGAATACGGCAGCGCTTCTTATGTTACCAAATTTAAGGCTCGAAGCGCGCAGTTTACGCGAACCACGGTTGATGGTCAGATTACAGACGAGGATCGGCAAACCCTCACAAAGGTTCAAGAATATCTCAAAGGCGTAGATGTGATCGAAATCGATCGTCAAATGTGCCAAGGACCCGTGGGAACGGACTCCTTTGGATGCCGACTGTGGGTGACCAAATCTTATGCCAGATTGGGACATATGTTTTTCTCCTCTTTAGGTCCAATTGAAGGCGAGATGGATACTCCTGATCTGTTTGTGGTCGATGTGCCAGAATTCCCTGGAGAAAGAAGAATTTTGGTCGATCCGGATGCGGGTGTGACCTATGTCTTAGGCACAGATTATTACGGAGAAATCAAAAAAGCATTTTTGCGCATGGTAATGTACCGAGCCAAACAAAAGGGAGGCTTGGGGCTTCATGCAGGTTCCAAAGAAGTATGGGCCAAAAGTTTTAAAACAGGAAACATCGAACGTTCAGGCATGCTCTTTTTCGGGCTATCTGGAACGGGAAAAACGAGCCTTACTTGTCATGATTTTGCTTTGGATGAGGTTAAGGGTGAAAAGACCCGGGTTCGTCAGGATGATGTAGTGATGCTTCAAGCTGATGGAAGTGCCAAGGGTACAGAAATCGAAGGTTTTTACATCAAGACCGAAGGTTTGGATCCCACCGATCAGGCGGCTCTTTATCAGGCGGCCACAGGGCAGTTGGCGATCATGGAAAATGTATGCGTCGAAGCCAATGGAAAAGTCGATTTTTTCGATACAAAAGTATCTCAAAATGGCCGCGCTGTGGTGCCAGTTCGTCAGGTGGTTAACACTGATGGCGATATCGACATGCCTAAGGCCAACAAAATTTTCTTCATTACACGCAATCCCTTGACCCCACCCATTGCGCGCTTGACCAAAGAACAAGCTGCGGTGGCCTTCATGTTGGGTGAGTCCATCAAAACTTCTGCTGCAGATCCCAATGCCAAGGGAGAACCGGTAAGAGAAGTAGGAACCAACCCTTTTATCGTTGGATCTCATGATCAAGAAGGTAATCGTTTCTACGAAATCCTCAAAAACAATCCCGAAATGGAATGTTACTTGCTCAATACAGGAAAAGTTGGAGAGTCAGATCGAGCAAGAAAAATCACCATTTTGGATACAGTAGCGATCATCCGAGCCATTGCAAGAGATGCCATCGAATGGACCAAAAGCGATGTGCTTAAGCTTGAGATTCCAAAATCTGTAGAAGGTGTTGCCATCGAAGACTTTGATTTCGAGAAGGTCTGGGGCATTCAAGTTCTAGAGCAAAGACTTCAAGGACTTCGCATGGAACGAAAGGCGTGGCTTGATCAGTTTCCAGGTTTGGACAAAGACTTAACGGCTTCCTTATATTAGATCAGATTCTTTTTAGCCTTAGAATCATAGAATTTGATCAAAGTTTAGACAGGTTTTTTGCGTTTTGCGCAGGGCTGGGTATCGAGAGGTCTCATCAAGCGAAATGGGAATACAAAATTTGAATATGCATCAGACTATCGATAAAATGCAAACCATCTTCATGCTGCGCATTCTTTTATCTCTATTTTTGATTTGTACTGCGGGGCTAGGCTTATCTCCCTCAGCTCTCGCACAGGACGAGGATCCTGTAAACGCAGAAAGTGTTGGACAAGCTCAAGGCCTGCAGAGACTCAGCTTGGATCAAGCCATATCCAGAGTCTTGTCGGTCAACCCTGGGATTGAATCTGCTCAAAAAGATTTGTTGATTTCCCAAGCTCAGTTTGAGGAAGCTCGCAATGTGTCGATCTTGCCCAAGTCCAGCTTGCGTGTGTTGGGGGGCCTTGTTCCAGATGTTCCAAATGGTTCTGGACCCGAAAATAATTTCCCAGAAGTAGATACATCGCTCACCGATTTGGGTCCTTTCTTGCGACTGCGCTTGGAGGCGTTTCAACCGATCTATACCTTTGGAAAAATCTCAAACTTACGAAAAGCTGCAAAACTAGGCGTACAAATCAAGGAAGAAGGCGTGGAGTTGGCTCGAAACCAACTCATCTACGAGACCAAACGCGCGTACTATGGTTTGGAATTTTTGCAAAGCATGAAGGCTTTTATCGAAGACCTTCAAATTCGCGCACATACAGCCAGAGATATTGTAGAAGATATGCTCAAAAAACCGGGGACGGAGGTCACGGATATCGATCTGATGAGAATTGATTTGTTTATTGCTGAGACCGAGCGCCGCATGGTCGAGGCCATCAACAATATAGATTTTACCAAAATGGTCCTCAAGGTTCTCATGGCTTCCCCAAGAGAAGAAGACTTTGAGATTGAAAGCAAAGAAATGGTCGCACGTTCGATGTTGCCCTTACAGTCTGTCGAGGAGTACCTCGAATTGGCCCATGAACATCGCCCTGAAATCGCTCAGATCGAGGCCGGAGTGGAAGCTCGCAAGTATCTGATGCTAGAGAAAAGATCGCAGTTCTTCCCTACTTTAGGGATTGGAGGCTTTTATAATTTTGGTCTTGCGCCGGGAAGACAAGAAGTCAACAATCCATTTTTGGTGGATCAATTTCATATCAATTCGGGGGGAGGAGCCCTGGGCCTAGAGCAAAATTTGAGCTTTCATATGACTCAAGCCAAACATAAAAAAGCCAAAGCGGAGTATGAAAAAACGCTGGCCGATCAACAAAGAGCATTTCAAGGCATTGAAATTGAAGTTCGCAATGCGCATACGCAGGCGATGTCCAAATATCAGGCGGTAGAGAGCTCGCAAAAAGCTTTAAAACATGGAAGAAGCTGGGTTTTGGCTTCAACCTTAAATTTTGGAACCGGAATTGCCCCACCCAAAGACTTGTTGGAAGCCTTCATTGGATATTCAACGGTCAAGGCAACTTTTTTTGAGACGCTCTATTCCTATCACAATTCTTTGGCAGTTCTTTCTAAAGCTGTGGGAATGGAACTCGCTGACTTAAAGTATTAAAGCAGCTTGTAGAGTCAAGAGCTCTAGGATTTTTTCATAAAATCCATATAGAAAGAGGACGATTGCATGGGAATGAGGTATGACACTAGCTCTTATGCCTCAAAGTCAAAGCGAAGAAAGTCAGAAAAAAATCAATCGTGACTCTATGGTCTTGCGATCTGAATTGAGGGCTTGGTGGGTACTCAAAGTGATGAAACCTATTGAGGACTTTTTGATTCGAAAAAAAGTTTCCCCCAATCAGATTACAATGATGGCTCTGTTGTGCTCTTTGATAGCTGCGCAGCTTTTGTCTCAGGGGAGATTTTTATTTGCGGGCTGGATGATTTTACTCACAGGTAGCTTAGATATTTTGGATGGACGAGTCGCAAGGGCTACAAAAGAAACTTCTGCAAAGGGAGAGTTTTTAGATTCAGTGATGGATCGTGTACAAGATCTTTTTTTGTTTGCGGGCCTAGCCATATATTATCGATTTGAAATTTGGATTTTGTTTTGGGTTTTGATCGCACTTACGGCTT
>JAGRAX010000159.1 GCA_020434365.1 Bdellovibrionales bacterium | reverse complement strand
ATTGGAGAGTTTGCTCTCCTGATCTCAAGTATTTTTATTTATTTGGTACCTCTGGCGCTGTTTATTTTGCGCTTTTTCGAGGTGAGGGTGCGGTCTACACGACAAGATTGGGAAATATATTGCGAAGAACGGCGTCTGAAAATAAGATAGCTCAAGCTTGCAATCCATAGAAAAAAATTTACCTAGCGGAGTAAAAGTTGTCATCAATGTAGATCGAAGGTTGCCCATTGCTTGCGTAGCCCATCTTTTTGGTGTTGGGTATGTGCATGAGCCCGATCATCTTGTGGGGATTTCACATTTTTTGGAGCATTTATGTTTCAAACGGAGTTCGGTAAAAAATTTAGGTCAGCTGATCAATGATTTTAGATCCATAGGCGCTGTGTTAGAAGCAGGAACGGCCTATGACCATACGTATTTTTCTTGTTTGGTCCCCAGCCAGAACTTAAGTAGCGCGCTGCGCATGCAATCAGAAATGGTTCGAGCCTTGGATTTTAGTTCGGATGAAATCGAATCTGAAAAAGAAGTCGTGATGCATGAGTTGGATCAAAAACTAGATCAACCCTCTAGGTACTTATGGGAGAAACTCCTGGCTTTGTCTTTTGAAGTTCATCCGATCAAGAGATGGCGCATGGGGCAAAAGAGTCAGATTCTGTCGATTACAGCTGAAGATGTTGTAGCGTTTCATCGCCAACACTATCAACCTGAAAACCTGGTCATTTCTGTCGTTGGCAATGTAAACCCTGAGCAAGTGATCGAAGAAATTTCTTTGATGTATCCTGGTGATCGAAATGATCGCAAGGAAAATACAAAGCTGCTGGATCCATTTCAAGAGAGTCCTCAGACGCAAGCTAGGTTGGCTCGATATGAGGGAAAACTTTCACACGCATTGATTCAGCTTGGTTTTAAAGCTCCGAGTTTTTCACACAAGGACCAAGTAGCTATGGAATGCCTTCATGTTCTGCTTGGCAAAGAAAAACAATCCCGCTTGTATGAAAGTTTGGTTCGCAAAGAACTCGCCTTTACAGTCGACACATCATATTTTTCAAGTCGAGATGTTGGTTTTGTTGCCATTAAAGCCGATGTAACTCCCTCAAAAATGTCGATTCTGGAAGAAGTGATTTTTTTAGAATTGGACAGACTTTGTCGGCATTCACCTTCGCTTACAGAACTTAACAGTGCAAAAAAAATGATTTTGTCTTCATGGGCAAATGAAAAAGAGGATTTGCACAATACAACCTACAAACTTGCCTATATGAAATTGATGGAGCAAGTGTCCAAACCCAAAAAGGATTATGATCAACTTGAGAGGCTTCAGGTTCAAGATATATCTCGGGTTGCGCAAGAGTATTTGACTTTCTCACAGGCAAATATTGTAGAGTATGTTCCTGACGAGAGTGGTCCGGGTGCTTTTCCTCAATGGAGAATTGAAAGTCTAGCCAAGAGAATAGAGAATCAAAAAACAAAAGACTCCTCAATTGTCGAAGAAAGTACAAATCAATCTGAGGTGGGTTCAGCTAATGAAGGTTTCGAGGAAATTTTTTTGGCCACTCGAAATGAGAAAGAAAGCACAATTTTCTGGGAAGATTTGCATATTCATCAACTCAGTTTTGGCGCGCAGCTGATCCATCTACCAAAAACACATACGGCTACGGGTTTTATTTCATTGGGTTTTCCAGGTGGGCGTCTACATGAAAATCAAAAGAATGCTGGAATTACCAATTTTATGCTTCAATGTTGTGCTGCTGCTCAAAAAGAAAAACAAAACACAGGTATACCAAAGTCTTCAATCCATCAAAACTTAGATGTAGAGGCATCTGCGGATTTTTTCTATGCATCGACTGAAACTTTTCATTGCGAGTTTGAAAGCTCTCTAGAGCAGCTCATAGAAACTTTAAAGTGCAGAGACTTTTCTCCTCATGTGATTGAGAATCAAAAGCTTAGGAATCGACTGAC
>JAGRAX010000158.1 GCA_020434365.1 Bdellovibrionales bacterium | reverse complement strand
CCTTTACGAAACTAAGAAGGTTTTACTTAACCTCCATGATGGACGGGAGGAAGTAATGGGAGTGAGTGATGGCGTGGTAGTGGTGCATACCGGGAAAGAAGCAGTTAAGAAGATTCTTTTCTCAATGTTCAAAGACCATAAAGAAGAAAGGTTTATGGGTTTTGCCAATATGGAATCTGTTTCGGGTTGGCTACAAGTAATGTCGCGAGCGGAAATCAATGAAACGAACCGAATTATTAAGAAAAATAATCTGATCACGGACATTGTCGGACCTTACGGTTCGATTGAGGATCACTTCAAGGAGTCGGGACCGGAGTGGGCGAAAGACTATGAAGGACGAACTGCCTCAACTGTCTATGTAGATAAAGAATACTTTAAGCACAACGGACAATTGTTTGCCTTTAGAGATTCCCTTTACTTGCTTGCTCTAAATGACCAAATGATTATTGAAATCAGGCACAGCGATATACAAAAGATGATTTTATCGATGTACGCTTTTATGCGAGATGGGGGTGAAGTAGTTGATGCTAATCGAATTTTACGAAAGCTGATGGGTAAAGATGAGAAGTGAGAGTGATTGGTAAATTAAAAACCAAGAAGACCGCGAGCGAAGCTCGCGGTCTCTTTCGGTTTACGTTGGACACAAAGTGGAAAATTAACAGCGGAGGTTTTTTGGAGTAGTGATACAATAAAGACAAGTAGCTCTTATTAGCTCATTTGGAATTGTTGTGCGTATACAAGATGAACAACTAAAGCGTTTTATTCTTGATGCCGGACTTATTAAAAAGTCCGATATTTCGGCCGTGGAAAAAGTGGCTAAGGACGAACGTCGTACCCTGGCTGAAGCCTTGATTTCACAAGGTCATATGACTGAAGATGATATGCGACGCATAGAATCTTACGTACTCGGTATTCCATTTGTTTCTCTCAAAAATATTAAAATTGATTTTGAAGTACTCGCTCTCATTCCTGAACCGGTAGCGCGTAACCACAACATCATTGCCTATAAGAAAAATGATAAGGAACTTGAAGTAGCGATGCTTGATACAGCTGACTTACCAGCGATTGATTTTGTGCGTAAGAAAGTTGGTCTAAAGATTTTATCTCGACTGACTGATACTGAGTCAATGCGAATGGCGCTTCAGCAATACCAAAAAACTCTGAAAGATGAGTTTGGTGACATCATTATGAAGGATGCTTCAGCTCTCAAAGTGATTGCGGAAGAAAATGGGGAAGAAATGTCTGAAAGTGATCTCAAGAAAATGGCCGAAGACCTACCGGTAGTGCGTATTATTGATACACTTTTACGTCACGCTATTATTCAAGGAGCTTCCGATATTCATATCGAGCCCTATGAAAAGTCATTCCGCGTTCGATTCCGTATTGACGGAGTTCTCTACGAGATCATGAAACCCCCGCCCAAACTAAAAAATGCGATCACCTCGCGTATTAAAATTATGGCGGATTTGGATATTGCTGAACGTCGACTACCGCAAGATGGTCGTATCAAGCTTAAATTGGGTCCACGCAAAGAGATGGATTTCCGGGTGAGTGTTCTCCCTGAACTCTTTGGTGAAAAAGTCGTGCTCCGACTTCTCGACAAAGGAAACCTGCAAACCGACATGACAAAGCTCGGTTTCGCCGAAGAGCAATTAGGCGCGTTTAAAGATGCGATTTCGAAACCATACGGCATGGTGCTCGTCACCGGTCCTACTGGGTCAGGTAAAACAACGACGCTATACTCTGGCCTCGCGGAACTGAACGAAACCACCGTTAATATTGCGACTGCCGAGGATCCGGTGGAATTTAACTTGCACGGTATCAACCAGGTGCAGATGAAAGACGACATCGGACTAAACTTCGCCGCGGCACTTCGTTCTTTCCTACGACAAGATCCTGACATCATCATGGTGGGGGAGATTCGAGATTACGAAACCGCTGAGATTGCTATTAAAGCTGCGCTTACCGGTCACTTGGTTCTCTCGACGCTTCACACAAACG
>JAGRAX010000157.1 GCA_020434365.1 Bdellovibrionales bacterium | reverse complement strand
TTCCAATCTCAATATACTCTTTGATTTTTTCAAAAGCTCTTGAACTGATGACAGGACCAAACTGCGTTTGCCTATCTGTTGGATCTCCGATGGTGATCTTCTTAGTTTTTTCAATCACAGCTGAGACGACTTGGTCGTACATACTTTCGTGAATGATGGCTCTGGAACATGCTGAGCATTTTTGTCCTTGAAAGCCAAAAGCTGCGGCCACAATACCTGTAGAAACTTCATCGACGTCGGTGCCTTCATCTACAACGATGGCATCTTTTCCGCCCATCTCTGCAACCAGGCGCTTGATCCATTTTTGCTCAGGGTGAGTCTTGGCTGCGAGTTCATTTACTCTCAGTCCAACTTCTCTTGAACCCGTAAAAGAAATAAAGCGAATTTTTGGATGGCTGACCAAGTGATCTCCCACTTGACTGCCACTGCCGGTGACAAAGTTGAGAACGCCTTCAGGGAGGCCAACTTCTCTCATCAGTTCTACAAAATGATAGGCAACTGTGGGGGAGTCGCTTGAAGGCTTTAGAACGACAGTGTTTCCACATACAAGCGCAGCTGTAGTCATGCCCACGCAAATGGCCAAGGGAAAGTTCCAAGGAGGGATGATGGCGCCCACACCCAAGGGGCGATAACTGAGCTCGTTGTCTTCTCCAGGAATTTTGGTGAGTTCTTGGCCTTTGGAAAGTCGAAGCATCTCTCTGGCGTAAAACTCCATAAAATCGATGGCCTCAGCGGTATCGGCATCGGCCTCGACCCAGGTTTTCCCTGTTTCAAACATCATCCAGGCTGAAAACCAATGTTTTCGCTTTCTCATCAGCGTAGCAGCGTCAAACAAAAATTGAGCTCGCTGGCTTGCAGGAGTTTTAGACCAAGTCTCGAAATGCTTTGAAGCGGCTTCAATGGCCAGCGTAACATCATCTGTTGTCGCTTTGGGAAACTGTCCGATGAGCTCTTCTTTGTTGGAAGGATTGATGGATGCAAAAGTTTCATCCTTTGTGATCGCTTGTCCGCCTATATAATTGACATAGCTTTTCCCAAGCTGTTTTCGAACCTCCTCAATGGCCCTTTTCATCTCATTGGCGTGAAGATCGTTAGAAAAATCAGTAAAGGCTTCATTTATAAATTCTTGCATGTATGTAACTCCCTAAAAGGTACTTGGATGTAAAATTGGGCCCACCATAGCGGCAAAATGGTAAGAATTCAATACAATCCGGGCAGATGACAAAGAATTAAGACCTCAAGACTATTGATTTTTACAGATTTTCAAGTAGGTTACGCTCTCTTTAAGATAGGCGAGTAGCTCAATTCTTTAGCTCTTAGCGAAGAGCTGACTGGAAGGAAGTGAGTCGCTTAGAGATAAAGACACACGAAGTGTGTAGGTAGGCGAAGGCACACATAATAGGGAAGTGCTTTCGTAAGACAAGATAGGCGAGTAGCTCAATTGGTAGAGCATCGGTCTCCAAAGCCGAGGGTTGCAGGTTCAAGTCCTGTCTCGCCTGCCAAAACAAAAGGCATTACAAATGTGGTGTGTAGTTCCCCAAGAATAGGTCTAGCCGCATACATGGTTCGTAACCCGTGGGTCGGGTAGGTCAAACGGTGGGGTGGTTTTTACATTCCATTGCTAAGATTTTAAATAGTTACTATTTTGCTAATTTTTCTTTGTCGGTTTTTATGTAGTCTCTCAAAAGTAAGTTTGATTTGATCTCGGTACTTTTCGTTTCTTCGACAAATTTCTAACAAATCTAGACCTTGACGTAGGTCTTTTTCCTTCTTTTCGGGTGTTGGTCTTCGAGTGCTAATGAGAATTTTGTGTAGAGCAAACCGTATGGGATTTGGAATTGTAATTTTAGTAGATTTATATTTCACTTGTGCAGTGTCCACTGTAAGGATGTCCAGGAGTTGCAGGCTTTGTGTATGGATGCCAAGCTTCTCTACTTTTAACGGTCGCTCTTTTAGAGAGCCCCTTCCTACGGTTAAAAAGTCTACCATCAGTTCAGGGTGAAGAAATTTTATGTAT
>JAGRAX010000156.1 GCA_020434365.1 Bdellovibrionales bacterium | reverse complement strand
GGTTGACTTTTCTTCTTCATCATCTTCATTAAAGATATAGACCAATCGATAACTTTTTATATAATTAATAAAATCTGTTTTATTAATTTTTTGTTTTTGAAAAAAAAATTCGGCTTGGGTGGTATTTTCCAAATAGTTCATAAGCATATCTTTAGAATTTTTTATAACTCTATCACCAAAACAATATTCAATCAGGTGATTTTCAAAATTTTCAGATTGTTCCAAAAGATATTCCACATATCTTTTCATTTCAACCAAGTCATTTTCAAGGCCTACTACTTGACCTGATGTATATAAACTTATTTTTTGTTCTTTTGAAAAATCTTCTATTTTTTCATAAAATATATTTTGACTCAAATTTCCAAAATCCATCTTCAAAAATGAAAATTTTTCAGCACGATGTTCATGTAAAAAAACATTATGAGAGGTTTTCGGCATTCCATAAATACCTTCAAAGAAAATTGTTAGTGGATATCCTTCAAGAATTTTTTGTAAGTTGTATTTTGGATATTCAGAACAAGAGCCGTGCACATGAGAAAATTGCCAGAAATACGTAAGAGTCGGTTTATCATTTGCAGATGCTGGAATCCACGAAGAAAAAAATCCGGCCAGCAAATTAATCGTAACAATGATTCTGAGCATAAAATAGTTCTTACAACGAAAGTACCGACTTCATTATATCATATCTTAATTCCGGGGGCCATTACCGGAACAATGTTTGAAGTAAGGCGTGTTACTTGTTTAAAAGTACCAGATGGTATCGCGTGCTTTTTAATGTCCCTGTTTTTCGCAAGGCACTTTTTTTTACAAGGTCTTGTAAATCTCTCGTCGCAGTCGCTCTTGATGTTCCCGTGATTTGGATATAGTTTTCAGCATTTAAGCCCCCTTCAAATCCTGCAGGTCCTTCTCGAAACAGGCGTAGCAAAACTTTGGTTTGCCTTTCATTGAGTTGATTTGCATATCGGTCAAAGAACTTGGTTTTTTCAATGATGAATTCAATCGACTGCAAGGCATTTTTTTGTGCAGCTATGATGGTTTGTGCAAAGTAGTGAAGCCAACCCGTGATATCGAGTGACTGGTTGTTCTGAGCAAGTTGTTTGTAATATTCTTTTCGGTTTTGGTGGATGGTTTGGGAGAGACTGATCAAGGAAGGAGAGTCCAGAGATTCAGCTAGTGCCTTTTCGGCCAAAGCTCGTGCAATTCTTCCATTGCCATCTTCAAAAGGGTGAATGCATACAAAATATAGATGCGCAATACCTGGTCGGATGACTGTCGAAACAGGTTTTCTTCCTCGTGGGTGGCTTTGCTCCCACCATTCTATGAATGCCTCCATGTGGGCTGGCACATCCTTGGAAGGAGGTCCTTCAAAATGAATCTTTGGATTGTCGACATTACCTGAAACTACCTGGATAGGTTCCGAATGCCTTCGATACTGACCGATATTGGCAATATCGGTTCTCTCATTTACAACCATTGCATGCCATGTGAAAAGTTTTTGATGTGTAATGGCTTGGTTATAGGTTCGATGAAGATCAATGACAAGATCTGCAATTCCTTTTTCTCCAGAACCGACTCTGCGACGTGTAAATTTTAGACCCATTTCTTGCAGGATGGAGGATCGAACGCTGTCTCGGTTCAGGTATTCTCCTTCGATTTCAGAAGTCATAAGAGCTTCCGAAGTCATTGCGTCCACAATGTAGGTACTGAGATCATCATCATGCAGATGCTTGGAAGTACCAACCAAGGTTCCAGCTTGTCGTAAAAACTGGGCTTCGAGATCCGAAAAGCCCTGATCATCCCACCAAAAGCGAGGCCATTCATGTTGTTGCCAATTCCATTTCATGAGCTATAAATTTACTCCTTATAGCTCAATTATGGCATTATTATGAGTTATAAAATACAACTTTATAACTCATAATGCGGGAATAGTGAAACCATCGCCCAGCTCCCTAAACCAGCTTTACTCTCAATACCCTAGATACATCTACAAAAAACAGACAAATGCTACCAAACATTGTTGATTTTTTATTACTTTGTTTGGTAATA
>JAGRAX010000155.1 GCA_020434365.1 Bdellovibrionales bacterium | reverse complement strand
GTTTCTTTGCGAATTGTTTTGTCTTCTTTGGCCATGTATTTTTATCGCGGATGTAAATTCCCCTATACGATATGTAGTGTAGCAGCCTTTTGATCGAAGGGTCAATTTGGAGCAAAAAAAAAGAAAGTGTTGTCATAGGAGTTGAACTAATGATTGCTATATACATAGTAATACTATATACATTCTCATACATGATGGATCTGCAGAGATGGAAAACTCAATTCAAGAAAGGATATTTGGAACTCTGTATTCTCAGTCTCGTAGAGCAAAAAACAAAGGTGTACGGTTTTGAAATGATTGAAGCATTAGGTAAATTAGAGCTTCGAGTCAAAGAAGGTACGCTGTATCCACTTTTGCATCGGCTTAGGGAGGACGGGTTGCTTGAAGCCAAATGGGAAACAGAAAGTTCCACACATCCTAGAAAGTTCTATTTTATTACAGGCAAAGGAAAGAAGGCTCTGTCCATGATGGAGCAAGAGTTTGAAGACATGAGAAATAAGCTGAGCTTAATTAAACAAGGGAGAGAGTAAAATGAATCATAACAAATATTTAGATCGCTATTTGGAGAGTTTAGATAAAGCTTTGAAAGGGGTAAGTGTCGGGGAAAAAGCCGATATCATCACTGAAATCAGAAGCCATATTTTGGATGCATTGGAGAGAGACGATCAGAATTTGCGCGCTATTTTGGACTCTCTGGGTGAGCCTCAGCAAGTTGCAAATCGTTATCTTTTGGAGCGTGGAATCACCATTCAACCCAAACCCTTAGGGTATTCCTTGGTCAAATGGATCAGCGCGGGATTTCTAACCACGCTTTGCGTTGTTGTGATTGCATTGACCTTGCTCATTTGGAAGCTTTCACCGATTGTCAAAGTAGACGAAATCAATCACCGGGTTCAGATTTTGGGTGGACTGATTGATGTTCAGTCCGATGACATTGATTTTGACAAATGGAAGAATATGGATTTTTCAGTGGATTGGGACGACGATGATTTTCCTTTCTCTTTGAATGCATCTAGAGAAAAAATAACGAGAGAAGGGGAGTTGAGTGTTTCAAGTTCATCCGATCTGATATTTTCTGAGTTCACCAATGGAAAATTTAGCTTGAGTCAGGGTGATAAAGAGGGCGTTTTAAAGTGGAAGTGCGAGACCCGAGACAAGAACTCTGAGCAGAAATTTGAAGAGTTACAAAATCGTAAGGACCTGGATTTTTCAGACTTTTCGGGCCTTAAGTGTGAGATTTGGATGCCCACAAATAGAGGGGTCGAGTTGAAAGGCCTCAATGGTTATGTTGTGATCAATGAGCCTGAGGTCTCTGTTTCTGCCAAACTCTCAAATGGGAAGATGAGCTTTTTTCCTAAAGATGGCATGAAATATAATTTTGATACCCGAGTCAATGTAGGGCGTCTCGATGAATTTGAAAGCGTGTCTGAAGCTCAAGCAAAAATAACACTCAGAGTTGGAAATGGCTTTATCGACAACAAGGGCTAATCTTACATCTGTAAAGGGTGCATGTAGAGGCTACAGACGAAGTCAGTATGAAAATGTGATTTTCTAGGTCTAGATTGGCAAAAAGAGCAAAAAAAAGGTTATAATAGTCACTCAAAGTCAAAAAATCGTTTACGATACATTTCCATAACCTTTTTATTTTATGCCAGGAGAATGCATTGCTTAAAACTTTGGTGATCAATGAGCCTTTTGTAAAGGACTTTTGTAGAACGCAGCGCTGGGCTGCAAAAACAAGAGGCCGCGTTCTTCGGGCCCCCGATTGGCTTGCCTACTGTACTGCGGTGCTAGAAGCGGCAGACATTGATGCGCATATTTATGATTTTCCTGCCCGGCAGTGGGGTATGGAGGAGTATGAAGAACTTCTCAAAGCTGAAAAACCTGAGTTCGTTGTTTTGGATTCCACAACCCCTTCTATTCACTCAGATATCAATTGCGCAAAAATCGCAAAAAAAATCATTCCAGATGTCAAAGTCATCATGGTCGGCCCTCATGCTTCATCGAAGCCTGAAGAAACGCTCCAAAATGCTGCGGGAGCAGTCGACGTTATTGCTCGAGGTGAATACGACTATACGGTGAGAGAGGCAATTTTACACTTTGATTCATTGAGCAGTGTTTTGGGAATCGATTATTGGAATGATGGCAATCCTGCGAAGACGCAAGATCGCCCTTTGATCA
>JAGRAX010000154.1 GCA_020434365.1 Bdellovibrionales bacterium | reverse complement strand
TGACAAGCCCAAACCATTTATCAAGCCCAGTCTTAAAGGTTTTGACAGTTTTTCGATCTAGTAACCGGTGAAAGTATTCAACCAAGATCATTGCCGTGTTGATATTCTCGTTGAGCATCTTGAGTTTGGCCAAGTCATCGTGATCACTTTGCGGAAGTTTATCTTTATCTCTCTCCACCAGGATAAATCGCTTCGAGCCTGAAAGCATTTCTTCCAGGAATTCATGTTTTTCTTTGCACCCTTTAACTTTGGCTAACTCCTCTTTTCGGACTTCATCGAACTTCTCGTTGAGCTTTTGCGCGAGATGGAACCTATCTACTGCGATTTTGGCATGAGGGCACAGCTCCTTAGCTGAGGAGATAAACCCGTCGTGCATATCGACGGCCAGGAACTGCACGGCTAACCTCTGCTCTTCTGTCAGCTCAAGGAGACACTTTTTTAGGGACTTCGCCTTTCTGCCTGCAGCATTGGCGATGACTTTTGAGTGATTGTAACAAACCAAATTCCAGTGCAAGACCTGAGGAAGCTCAGACCAGCAACACCATATCGCTTGTGATCTTGCG
This sequence comes from Bdellovibrionales bacterium, assembly GCA_020434365.1. Lineage (GTDB taxonomy): Bacteria > Bdellovibrionota_G > JALEGL01 > JALEGL01 > JAGRMV01 > JAGRAX01. The sequence goes on along the minus strand of JAGRAX010000154.1, from coordinate 1,689 downwards.
GCTTCTCTTTCAATTCTCAAACATCATCTTGGTCCATCAGTTGAGCCGCGCGATCCAGAAAAGAATCCAAAATCGAAGTAGGCCCCAGGCCTTTCAGGGGGGGCTGAGAGGGGTATTTTCTAGCGGCAATTTATAGACCTAAATTTTGTATGGCAAATACCATACTAGTATGGTATCATAGATCATGGAATTTGAATGGGATCTTTCGAAGGAAGAAGCAAACATCAAAAAGCATGGGCATTCATTTTCTGAGGCTGTTGAGTCCTTTAAAGATCCTTTTGGCGTTCAACTTATTGATGAACAGCATTCAGGAAGGGAAGAAAGGTACTACTGGGTAGGAAAAATATCATCTGGATCCATCTTGACTGTGCGGTTTACTAGGAGAGGTCAGAAAATTCGTATTATCGGATGTGCTGAATGGCGTAAGTTTAGGAGGTTTTACAATGAAGCAGCCAAAAATAAGTGACATTAAAATTGACGTGAAAGGGACTAAGGCCATGCGTGAGCTTATGGCGAAAACAAAGAAGATCAAGATTACTGTGAACGTTGACCAGGATATTCTTCTAGAATTACGCAAAATGGCGAAGCAATCCGGAACTCCTTATCAGAGTTTATTGAATCACCTCCTTAAGGAGTCCGTCACATCAAAAAGGAATGAGAAATCTCGCCTGGATCGTCTTGAAAAGGAAGTTGAACTCCTTAAGAAAAAGGTATCTGCTTAAAGGTTTTCTAAGATAGATCCCCGGTTTGAGTGATCTGGTTTGAATAATCGTACAACTACAGATGTTAGAGGCGTAGTGAAAAAGTGAGTTTCCGGCTAACAAGAGACACGAAAGATGAGAAGGAGGACGGTATTCTGAGCTATGTCATCCTCTCTCTGAGCAAGACTGCAAATGACTTCTCAGTTCATTCGACCTCACGGCACCATTACTAAAAAAAAAAAAAAAATCGGCGAGCTTCTTTCCCATCAGAGATTCCAAGTTCGTTATCGATAATTTCAAATAGTTCCGCCCTTTGATTTCGATCAACCAATGGTGCTAGATGTTTGAAGGCTTTAAGCTTATCAGAGAGAGAAACTTCATCCAATAATCTGCCTAAGTCCCGAGGAGTGATCGGGACTGGTAAGTCCTGCAAAAGAAGAAGGAATGCTTGAGTCTGGTCCGAAATAGACACCTTATCAAGGAGCGCAATAGCAAAATCTACTGAAATTGGCTTGGGAACAATCATTGGATAGATGGCTTTTAATGCATCAATTTCTTCAGAAATGCTTACATTGGATAGGATGGTCATTACTTCATTTTCATTCAATTTATCTTGAGGGCGGTGATTTTTAACGTATTGTCGAACGACTCGTAATTCCCCACCAACTGAAGCATGTTCTAATGCATTGAAAAACTCAGATTTCGAAATTGGGAGGCTGGAATCATTGATCCGAATGCCGTTTTCGTCAATAATTTGAATATTTGAATTCGCTGGGAGTTTTACAACAGCCTTTAACAAGCAAATTCCAGCCATCCTAAAATCAAATCCCTTTCTTATTCGTATACAAAATTCATTTTGTGCATTCCTAGCAAACTTCACCACATTCCCCTCTCCAATTTGTTGGAACTGGTTTACATATACGTCTAGATTAGAAAGGTTCTCTGGATCTGATGCAAAAATAAGATCGACTGAGGAACTACCTGTTTG
>JAGRAX010000153.1 GCA_020434365.1 Bdellovibrionales bacterium | reverse complement strand
TTCCAAGTCATTTCAAAATTCAGTTTACCCTTGTAAAAATAGTCTTTACCTCGATTTTTGTGGATTTCAAACCATCGCCTCCATACCCTTTTCGTGACAATGAAACGGTCAATATTGTTACACCGTTGTTACACGAGAAGTCCAAGTATGTGTATGGAGGGTAAAGCCGCATGGCTAGTTTGCATGAGGATGCGAGAACGAAGCATTGGATTGTCATGTTTCGATATTCGGGCAGGCAGTTCCGAAGGTCAACAGAAACTGCGGATCAAAAAGAAGCAACACTCACCAAGTATCGAATTGAAGAAACGCTTCGGCTGCTCAAGCAAGGCCGAGTTGAATTGCCCGAAGACGCAGATCCTGGTGTGTGGATATTCTCGGCTGGCAAGATTAAGGAGAAGCAGAGTGTTTCTAAAGCGAATGATAAAACATTTGGCAAAATCTGCGATTCATATCTTGAGGACCAGGTAGATAAAGCAATTACAACTCAGAACTCGGAAGAAATCCATGTGCGTCACTTAAAGCGATATTTCTCGGATTCAGTTTATCTTCCATCACTGACATTGGATCAGTTGCAAAAATATGTCCACCATCGCCGCAGGATGAAGTACCGAGGTGTAGAAATATCTGGAAAAACAATTCGGAAGGAGCTAGTCACGTTCAGGCAAATTTGGGATTGGGCACGAGAGCGTAAGTTAGTAGTGACTGATTGCCCGCTATTGGATCATCGCCACAAATGGATTGTGAATATTCCTAAACCGGAAGAAAAAGAAAAATTCCAGGCCTGGACTCAAATTGAGAAACGAATTCAAAGAGGAGGATTGGATCGGAAGAGCCAAAAGCGACTTTGGGAATGCCTGTTTTTGGATGAAAAGCAAATTGCAGAACTGCTGAAGCATGTTAAAAAAAAGGCAAACCATCCTTTTATCTATCCGATGTTCGTATTTGTCGCATACACCGGGGCACGTCGGAGCGAGTTGTGCCGCTCGTTGATAGACGATTTTGATTTCAATCAAAATCAAATACTTATTCGTGAACGGAAGCGACGAAAAGACATGGAGGAGACATTCCGCTTTGTTCCTATGCACTCCAAGATTAGAGCGACAATGCTTGAATGGTTTACAGAGCATCCAGGAGGGCAATTCACTTTGACTCACTCCGATTCAAAAAGAAACTATGAAAGTGCGGATGGAATGGTTGGACTCAACGTGACCGAAGCTCACTGGCACTTCAAGCAAGCATTAAAGGATACAAAATGGTCCGTCATCAAAGGTTTTCATGTCTTAAGACATTCCTTCGGTTCCAATCTAGCGAGATCTGGACAAGTATCGAGAGATGAAATTGGGGAATGGATGGGACACACAACTGAAGAAATGAAATCTCTCTACCAGCACCTCTTTCCACAGGACGGCATCAGTAAGATTCAGGTGCTCAGTTGAGAGAAAAATGAATTCAATGTAGCTCAATTCATCTTTGGCGCAAAATATATGCCCCCCAGCCTCAAAACTCTGCTTGATGCATTTCGGGCTTTTTTCTATCCTGCCGGCCTCTCTCTGCTAAATTTTTCATCTAAGTGTACATATACCCGGAGATACTGCGCACTTCCTAACCGGGAAGTGGCTGTTTCAGCATTTCCTGGGGTGGTCTGGTGGATCTTATGACCGAATTTCGGTTTTGTTTGCAGAGATTTTCTTTTGCTCTATTTGCCGCAGCCTTCCTGTTTTCTGGGGTTAAAAGTGGCTTGGCTCAACAAAATGCCCCCGAAGCACAGCCGCAAGAGGGGATGGTGAAGCTAACGTTACCCGATGAGCTTGAGCTGAGCGATTTCATTGACTTTGTGAGTGAGCGTTTGGGGGTCAAGTTTCTCTACGACGAAAAAGTCTCTAACAACAAAATCTCGGTTCGAGCACCAGGACCGATCCCTGTGGATAGTCTGATGGACGTTTTGAAAAGCGCCTTGAAGATGAAAGGCTTTGCGCTGGTTGATGCAGACGTTGAAGGTTGGATGAGAATCGAGCAGGTGGAGGATCTCTCGAAAATCGCGGAACCTCGATTTGATCCCGAGATTGGGGAAGTCGTGGGGACGAAGGTGATTACCCAGACTTTCCGAATCAAGAATCTGGAACCGGCTCAGATTGAAACAATCGTCAAACCGTTTCTGACGGAGAAAGGGGCAAACACGATTGTGGTTGCCGAGCAAGACCTGTTGATCATTACCGACTATGCTAAAAATCTGGGACGCATTGCCGATTTGATTGCCAAGATCGACCAGGC
>JAGRAX010000152.1 GCA_020434365.1 Bdellovibrionales bacterium | reverse complement strand
AGGCTTGTTCTTGGCTTTCCAAGTCCACTTCCCAATGATTTTATTGATAAAGTGGTCTCTAGATAAAAACGGCAAAAAAGGTTTTCTTCGAAAGCCCAAAGCCTTCCATTCCTGAAGAATATCTCGGTTGTTTTTTTCAATTTGTAGCCCTCTTGCAAAAGCTCCGATGGCTGCTCTTTTGTCATTTTTTTTTTTTTATTTTTTTCCAAGGTTTCTAAAAAACATAACATCCGGGATGTCGCTGGCGACGGCTCGCTTGCAATATTCTAATCCTTTTGTGACATAGTTTTCAACAATACCCGTCGTAAAACCAAACCAAGACTGAATTTTGGCGCTTTCGGGGTCAATGGCAAGAGCTTGAGTAAACAGCTTATGTGCTTGGGCATGATCACCTTGTTTCGAGAGCTCTATCCCCTGATTGCATAGGTCTTCTGCTTCTCTCTGCTTTTCTGAATAGATTTCAACCATATAGCAGAAAATAAAAGGAGTATGCGTATTTGTCAAAGCTTATGGGGATTTTTTCGAATTTGTCCGGAATGAGTCGATATGGTTTTTTTTTCCTTTGTAAGTCCGATGACCAAGGCGCCTGTATCTTCAATATCAAATATTTGAGCTGGAATGTTTTGATTGGAGTTGATCGGGGTATATAGGCAATCAGTAAATGCACAGTGTTGTAGGAAACCTCTACGAATCCAGCCATTAAGATCTTTTTTTTGATCAAAAGTACAAACTTCCCATTTCAAGAGAAATTGTCTTGTAAGCGTTATAAGGTCAGGAAGGGTCTCATGATTTGAAAAAATCGATGTGGCGTCTGGAAGAGATTTTGGAGTTTCTCCCCACAGATTGATTCCGATTCCTACAAGCAATTGACGAGTGTGTATGTCCCAAAGCTCAGATAGAATTCCACCACACTTCTTTCCGTTGAAATATAGGTCATTTGGCCACTTGATTTTGATCTCAAGGTCATAGAGCTGTTTAAAAAGGTCAACCCAGAGCAAAGAGAGTAAAATGTTGCTCATCGGTAGATAAGCAGTGGGTAGAGGGCTCAATAGAGTAAGAGAAGATAGGTATTGTACTCCCTGATCTAGGCTTAACCACTGCCGACCATGTTGTCCTTGTCCTTGACTTTGCTTTTTTGAAAGTATGATAAGGTGAGAGTCATTTTCTACTTGTAGTTTTTCTTTCAAATGGCTTTGGGTGCTGGGGATTTGATCAAAAATCTGCACAGTCTTTTGGCCCAACTTGTCGAAAGACAGAATATGTTGAACAAAATTCAAATCAGGACTGCAATTTTTGAATGGACTTTTCAACCTTTGCAAGATCTTCTTGGCTCTTTTTTAATTTTTTCTGATCTCTTTCGACCAAATGCAAAGGAGCATTTTTTATATATTTTTCATTGCATAATTTTCCTGAAAGAAATGCAATGTCCTTTTGGATTTTTTCTATCTTTTTCTCAAGTCGCGTAATTTCCGAAGCATTATCTATCAGTCCTTCTAGGGGAACCCATGCTTGAAAGTAATCCCCTCTAAAGATAGCTGAATTATTGTCGGGAGCCTTTCCTTCAAAGCTTATTTCTTCAAGGTTTGCTAGCTGTGTCAAATAGTTTCTATGCTTTTCAAGGTCACTAGCCTTCAGTTCAGTTTGTATTGAGCCAAGTATAAGTTTTAACTTGGTTTTGGGAGGAATGGTGTTTTCAGATCTAATGGTTCGTATTCCAGTGATAAGTTCTTGAAGGCCTTGCATTTCAAGAAGAGTTTTAGGATCTGCGCTGGGAATGTTTTCAGATTTTGGATACGATCTTAGCATCACAGAGGGCAGGTCTTTATTCCCCGGTATCGTTTTCCAGAGAAGCTCTGTGATGAATGGACATACAGGATGCATCAATACAAGAATTTCCTCCAACACATAGATGAGGTTTTGCGCGCAAGAGTTCTTAAGATTCTCATCCTCACCATAGAGGTGAACTTTGGCAAGCTCGAGATACCAGTCGCAGAATTCATGCCATACAAACTGATACAGGCACTCAGCATATTCATTGAAGCGAAATTGGTCTAAGGCTTTTCTGGATTTTTGTACGGTCTCATGAAGTTGATTTTGAATCCATGTATCGGCAAGAGTACGAGGCTGCGGATGCTGCTGGGGTGAAAAGTTTTCTGGTAAAGCTTGAATTGCAAACCTGGAGGCATTCCAGATCTTGTTCATAAAGTTTCGATATCCCTCAATTCGGCCTTTCGAGATAGAAACATCTCTGCCTTGAACCGAAAAGGCCATCAGTGA
>JAGRAX010000151.1 GCA_020434365.1 Bdellovibrionales bacterium | reverse complement strand
CTACTCAGAGTTTCAATACTACATGTGATGTGCTTAAAGCTAGAATCTCCAAATGAAGATATGTGGTACCGAGGGAGCCTGGAGCGAAGCGACCCAAAAACAGACGAATCCCTTGGGTTCGATTCCCTCTACTCAGAGTTTCAATACTATATGTGATGTGCTTAAAGCTAGAATCTCCAAATGAAGATATGTGGTACCGAGGGAGGGAATCGAACCCCCACGCCCATAAAGGACTGCAGATTTTGAATCTGCCGCGTCTACCAGTTCCGCCACCCCGGCCTGTACCTATTTGTGCAATCTTCTAGATCGATACGCGTAGAAAGTCAACTGACTTAACTATTTGCTCTCCTCGATGATCAGCTTGCTGCCTTCACTTCGAGCCGTAAATTTTTCAGGATTGCTATCTTGTAAATACAAAATCAAGCGAATCATCGTTGTGTTATTGGGACCCACATATTCTTTCGTCTCAGCATTGATGACTTTGGTGCCCGGAAACTGCCCCTTATATTCTTTTTTAAACCCATTTTTCGCATTTTTAAAGTCCACCACAAGTCTAGGAGGAAGTCTTTTGGGAAAAATTTTATAGAGTATTTTGCCTTCTCTCTCGATACTCACCTGCGTTTTATTGCCTCGATTGACTACGTCTAGAGACTTTACAGCTGGGAGATTCGCAGAAATCGAATCCATATCAAATTTGCCATCTGACCTCGGAATCGCTGCAATGTTTTCCGCATTCATAGGATCTGTCATTGAGAGTTGATTCTCAGCATCCAAAAGCGGGATGTCTTGATCCTCTAAAGAAGGAAGACCAAAATCAGTTTCATCAGACAATAAAGTCTCTTCAAGAGATCCTAGATCTTGAAAACCAGAAGACTGCTCAGCTTGCCCATCAAGCCCCTCTTCTACAGGTACCGAACCTAGTCCTCCAAGCTCAGGGCTTTCATCCTCAAAAATAGACAAGAGCTCGTCTGAAGCCTCAGAGTTCTCAAAGGTCACGACTTCTTTTTTCTCTACCTTTTTTGGCGGACTGGGTTTCACCACTTTTTTATTCGTAGCACTGGTTTTGGGTCTTGGCGCAGGCTTGGATGATGAATTTGTCCGCGGCTTTATCACTGGAGACGGCTTTGATGGTGCAAGAGATGCCACTTGATCTTGTTTCGAAATCTCCAAATGCAAAAAAGGTCCTGCAAGCTTATCCAGAATTTTCACCTTTTCGCTATGTTTGATGCGAACCTCTACAGCATCTCCCTTCGCAGAATCTGCAACTTCGACAGACTGAATCAAAGGATGTACGTTGGAAGGTAGTTCATTTTTAAGGGACTTTTTCGTTCTTGGCAAGCGAATGACAAGCTCACTCGAGCTATTGGGGCTGAGGCGGTATTGGCCCGCATATATCCTTCCCATGGTAATCAAAGCTGAGCCCTGTTTGTCACGCACCTCGAGGCTTTCGAAAGCTATGGTCTCGGGAGACCTTTTCTTTACGGGAACAGATTTTTGCTCTACTTCCTTTGATAAAAATTCCGAAACAAATGGAATTTTTTCTTTAATATTTGTATTTTGCCATAGGTAAAACACCGCAACGGAAATGATGACGAGGTTACCAAAAATCAAAAGATAACGAATATGTTTTTTATCCATGAACCCAAAATCTCCCTTTGTACCAAGATCTTATTGATACAAATGTTTCTGTTTCTTGTATTTCTACAAAGTTCTGTTTGCAAAGCATCCGAGTCGTATTTTAACGCAGAATTGAGAGGGATGCGAATCTTAAGCATAGATTTGGAAGGAATTTCTCAAGGGAAATACCCCCAGCAACTAACTCGAGAGCTTACAAAGGAGCTCCTGAAAATCTCAAATTCTAAGAACTCAAAAAAAGAAAAATCAGAAATTCATTTTATTTCCGGATACTTAGACTGGATCGAGCAGCGCTACTCCCAGGCCATGGAACATTTTGAACAGGTGGAACAAGATGATCCTTTATCCATCCTCGCCAGATATCTTCAAGCAGCATTGTATATCGAAATCTCAATGCAAGAACCTCAATCGGGAATCAATCCCTGCGTCAAAGCGCAGCATCTCTTCCATGCAATACAGGGAAGCATTTTTTTCCCTTCTATAGATACTCAAAACCTTGAGCTCAGCATTGAGTATTGCTTTCCAGCTCAAAAACTGGCTCAAAATCAAGAACCCGATTTTTTGAGAGTCAACCAACTCATCGCCAACCCAAAGCTTTCGGATTTCAAAAGAAAGCAGCTCTTGATTCAGACTCTTTTGTTCTATCAAAAATTA
>JAGRAX010000150.1 GCA_020434365.1 Bdellovibrionales bacterium | reverse complement strand
AACCTGGGCTCTTGTCAAGAACCCACTGCGTTGTTATGAAAGGCTAGGTACGCAAGATATGAATTCAAAAAGTCCAAAAAAGCTCGAGCCCATAGGTAATTTTTTTTCCCAGTCTTTTGCAAGCAAAAGACCACAGGAGATCGCTCAAATTGCCGCGCTACGAAAAAAATGGACGGTCATCGTAGGGCAGAGCCTTGCAAAAAAAACCTATCCCACACGCATTCAAAAACAATGCCTCAGTGTCATTGTAGAAAGCTCGACTTGGGTTCATCATTTGTCAATGACCAAGAGTTTGATTGTATCTAACATTCAGCAGCATACGGGTCTCCCCATCGAAACAGTTCGGTTTTCGGTCGGGCAGCTTCCCGAGGCAAAGCCTTTGTTTTCTCAGAGCAAGGTTTCAAAATTTGCTGCCTTGGATCCGGACCTGGCTTCCGAAGACAAGCTGGATCAAATTTTGGAGCGTGTAAAAAACCTTTCCTTGCGTTTGCAAGAAGAAAAAAAAGAAAACTCAACTGAATAAGACATCTTATCCTATTTTTTCTTTGATTTTTTGAATGAGGAGACGGGCCTCAGGCAAAGCCAAGATCCATAGCAAAGCAAAATAGATCGCGGCTCCCATGCTTACGGGAAGCAGGGTATAGATCAATCGATGTCCGAGACTTCTCCCCATCGATTGCTCCAAAGTTTTATAGAGATATAGACATAATCCCGCCATGATCACACTTGAAACTGTAATGGTCAGGAGGGCGCGGAATATTTTTTTGTAGGGTAGCTTGATATTTTGTTTGGGCAGAAAAGACATCAGCATCAAAAAATTGAGACTCATTCCGAGACTCGTTCCCAGAGCCAATCCGGAGTGTCCGAGTTTTTGATAGGCCCATAAATTAAACCCAATGTTAAGGGCAATGCCAGTTAGACTAGCAGCCATGGGTTTTTTGGCTTGGCCCAAAGAAAAAAATACAGGGGCCACGACTTTGACCAGGGCGTACATGGGCAAACCCAGGGCGTACATGTGTAGCGCCAAGCTTGTGGCCAGAGTATCACTAGAGCTAAAGGCGCCACGTTGGTAGATGAGTGCGAGGATAGGCTTCCCCAGTACCCAGAGGCCAAAGCTACAGGGGAGAGTAAGCAGAAGAGTCAAAATGATAGAGCTGCTTAAGGTCTCGACAACTTTCTCCGGATTTTTTTGCGCGACATCTTTGGAGACGCTGGCCAAAGTGACCATAGAAATGGCCACACCAAAAACGCCTAGAGGAAGCTGCATCAAGCGAAAAGCATAGTTGAGCCAAGAAGGTGCTCCTTGCTGTAGAAGTGAGGCCAAAATTGAATTGACCAAAACGTTGACCTGTGTGCCCGATACGGCAATGACGGACGGAAGCATGAGCATACCCATGCCACGAATCTGTGGATGCGAGAACATGCCTCGAAACTTGGGCCAAAAGAGATCACCCTTTCGAAGTAGGGGAGGAAGCTGGATCAGGCACTGACCCAATCCTCCACATAAAGTTCCAACCGACCACAGGATGACGCTGCTTTGCCCATCTGACCCAAGCAGCCAAATCAAAAGACCAAAAGCAATCGAAACAAGGTTAAAGGCCATAGGGGCCAGGGCAGGAAGTGCAAAGCGACCCTCCACATTGTGGATGCCCATCAATACTGAGGCTATAGAGACAATCACAAGAAAAGGAAACATGATTCGGGCAAGCTTTGCTGTGAGTGCGAGTTTGCCTGCTACATCTACAAAGCCTGGCGCAATCCACTGCACAATCTGCGGCGCAAAGAAGATACCCAGCAAAGTCAACGTTCCAACCAGAAGTAGAACCCAAGCCAAGGTGATTCGCACAAGCTCCCACGCGGCCTGGTCAGATTGATTTTCTTTGACCTGGGTCAGTGTGGGCACAAAAGCGTTGGTCAGAGAGCCTTCGGCAAAAAGGTCTCGCAAGAGATTGGGAATGCGAAAGGCAATGACATAGGCATCGGCCAGAAAGCCAGCTCCAATGAGCGCTGCAAAAATCTGATCGCGGATCAAACCCAAAATGCGGCTGCCAAAAATGGCAAAGCTGATTTTCGATGCGTGTTTCCCAATATTCATAGGTCTAAGAGGCGAAAATGTATCATGATCCGAGCAATATGTTGACAGCTTTCTCCACTCTATATATAACCGCCCCCTGCTTTCAAAGATGTTGCGGGGTGGAGCAGCCTGGTAGCTCGTCGGGCTCATAACCTGACGGTTAAGGATGGTAAAGTCCTGCGGTATGTGATAGGAAGTAATGGTCTTTGAAAGTAGAATTTTAATATTGTCGCGGGGTGGAGCAGCCTGGTAGCTCGACGGGCTCATAACCCGTAGGTCGTCGGTTCAAATCCGGCCCCCGCAACCAACTTATTGAAATTACTAACTTTTTAAAGAATTAAGATTAAAAGTTAA
>JAGRAX010000014.1 GCA_020434365.1 Bdellovibrionales bacterium | reverse complement strand
AGGTCAATGAAATTCTTTCAAACATTCGTTTTGGTGTAAGCAACCGAGAAGCTCTATCTATAAGTCCCGAGGAAATTCGCTACGTACAAAAAGCTTTTCAACATTCAATATCTCAAGGAGAAAAAGATCTTCATCAATTGTGCCAAATATTGATCAAACGATTCTGGCCATCAACTTCATTGTCTACTCGATTGATTGTCTGGGGTCGATGTGCTCAAACGGCACACAACGAAATCATAAAAACATACAAAAAACTCAATCAAAATGATGTCTCAAAAAGCTCTATCTTAGATTCTCACCTTGCAAATCAGTACGTACCTCTATGCAAACTGTGCAATGAAAAAACCTATGCAATCGCATCATTTTATCAGTATCATCCAAAAAAAAGATCTGATTTTACTCTGACAAGCCTACTTTCGAGAATCAAGACAACCTCTAATATCTGTTACAAAATTGCTGATATTGTTTTTGATATCGATCGAATGTTTCTTCGAGATAAAGTTTTAAACAACTACAGTCAAATTCTTTCAGATATCTATGGAATCAAAATGACCTTTCAAGACATTGTAGGAGTCGAAGAAGCCATCTCTTGGTTTAAACAGTGTGAAAATTTTACGATTATTGAGGAAAAAAACTATCTCAAGGAAAATAAGAAAAAAAGCGGATTTGAAACCTACAAAATTGTTCTTAGCAAAGAACACCAAACTTTTGAAGTTCAACTTCAAACCAAAAAAATGTTTCAGTATGAGCGAAAAAATGTGCTCGCAAGTCATCAGACATATAAAGAAAAGCAAATGGACTTGCGAAGAAAGTTAGGAAAAGAATATCTAAATTTATACAAAGCATTGACACTGCTTTTTTCAGATACAAAAAATAAACACGTACACACCGACTATATTGAGCTAGGTCATAGCCAAAAAGGAATGGACGATGAGTTTTAAGGCAAAAAAAATTGCGGTCCTGGGAGCCGGACTTTCCGGAGTTCTTGTAGCCAAAAAACTCTTTCAAAATGGTCATGAGGTAAGCATCATCGATCCAGGAATTTTCCTTACATCTGAGAAAAAAAAAGAAATATGGAATTTGGAATCTTTTTCTCGATCTAAACTTTCGGCAATAGATATTGACGTTCAAAAAAACGTGCGCCACCGCTATCAGAAAAAATTACCCTTAGCGATCGGTGGTTTGGCTGAATTCTATCAGGCTGTTTCTATTCCCTTTCACGAAAAAGAGTTTTCTTCTTGGCCGATTTCGAAATCAGATTTGGATCCTTTTTATAAACAAGCTCAGGAGTGGATGAACATAAAACCTTCTCATGAGCATGGAAATATTAGCCCACTGGCAAAAAAACTCTACCATGCGGGAAAAGAATTACACAAAGATCCTTACTATCATCCCATTGCGATAGATTTTTCCACATGTAGACACTGTTCGATTTGCAATCAGGTACCCTGCCCATGGGATGCCCGTTTTAGCCCCTCACTTTTGCTCCAAGAACTACAAACACAAGGCATACGCGTGCTAGACCGATCCTTGGTTACAGCGGCTACGATGAAGCAAGGAAAAATTCTAAATATAAAAGTCACCAACTTGGAAAATCAAAAGGAAAGTACTATCGACACAGATGAAGTCATTGTTTGCGCTGGAGCACTTAATACACCCTTCATTATAAAAAATATTTTTTCTTGCGATTTTAATCATATAGGTAAGAATCTCATGCTTCATCTTTTGGGAAATGTGATTGGCTTTTTTCCAAAACCTATTACATCAAAAGACCATTTTGAAAAATGGGTAAGTTTTTCTTCGGATTATTTTGATTCCAATGGCAAAGTCAGAGGAATCATTCAACAAGATCAAATGACAGGGCCTCAAAGAATTCTTGAGTATATTCCTGGAACTTTTCCCAAATCTCTGTTCACGAAAATATATGATCAATTGACTCAACTATTGGTCATCGTAGACGATGAATCTTGCTTCGAAAATCAGGTATATGAAAAAAATGGAAAGATTTGTGTTCAATATCAAGACCAAAAAAAAGACCTTGAAAAAAGAGCATTTCTTTTGAAACAAGCAAAAAAAATAATAAAAAAATCTGGAGCTCTAGCCACCATTACGACACATGGAAAATCCATTTTTCATGCATGTGGAACTTGTCGCATGGGGGTCAACTCTCTAGATAGTGTCGTAAATTTTGAAGGTAGAGTTCATGACAGAGATAACTTATGGATTGCTGATGCATCTACATTCAACAGCTCAGGGGGAGTAAATCCCAGTCTGACCATAGCAGCCAATGCCCTTAGAATTGCAGATCGAATATGAAAAAATTTGAAATTGCCTTACTTGGAACCGGAAGAATCAATCAGCTTCATTGCAAAATTTTAAAAAAAAGTAAGTTTTTTCGCCCTTATATCGCGAGTAGATCAAAAGAAAAATCAAAAGACTTCCAAAAAAAATTTTCTTTAGATGCAAGTTTTTCAAGTTATGAAAGCGCGATAGAAAGTTCTTGTCCAGGGATTCTCATTGGAACTCCTCCTAAAAGTCATTTGAATCTCATAAAAAAATGCATAGAAAATCAAAAAACTATCTTTATTGAAAAGCCGATTTTGTACTCTTTCGATGAAAGCCAAGAGCTTATAAAGCTTATCGAAAATTATCCCCAAGAAAAATTATTTGTATTAGAAAATCAATCTTTTGACTCTCTTCATAAAAAAATATGTACTCTTCCATCCAAATATTCATTTGGAAAACTCTATCAGGTCAAATTACATCGACTCGGAAAGGTAAAAGTACATGGATGGCGTTCCCAAAATCAGGAAATGCCTTATGGCGCCCTACACGAAGCGGGAGTGCATTGGATTCGAAGAATGCAAGAACTTGTAGAAAGCTTCAATGGACCATCAAAATGGAGTGACGTCCATGCCCACACCCCTTCTTTCCTTCCTCACTGCCCAGGAGAAGATACAATAGACGCCTATATTTCCTTTTCGAAACATGTTCAGGCTCAACTGTTTCATACCTGGAGGTATACCAATGAATTTCCATTTTGTTTTTCTTCTATATACTGTGAAAACGGTAGTGTTCACTTTGAAGGAAAAGGGAGTATAGGATTTTTTCGAATTGGAAATAAAAGAAAGTGGATATTGCCAAATTTTTTTGATTTTGGAGGATACAAGCTTATGTGGAAACATATTGAAAATTCCCTATCAAAAAAAATACCCTTTGAACCTTCTATAGATAAGATTTTAGACGATTTTTTATTGATAGAAAAAATTTACGACTGTTTAGACACTTAAATATTTTTTAAAAAAATATCTTTTTATATGTCCACACGAAGACCAACATAATTTGTAATTCTTCTAAAACTCTGATTTTGAGAGGAAAAATTGTCCAGCACAATGCTTGTTTTTGTCTCTATGCTTAGATTTTTTTTTGGATGAATGGAAAATTTGCACACAAACGAATTGAAGTTTTCATCCTCGGAATCGGTAAGAAGAAGTCTTTGACCTTCATCATCAACAAACACAATTGTTGGATACTTTTTTAATTGAAGATTTCCAATCATGTGCAAACCATATTTTGGATTTTCCATAGATTTTCCTCCAAAAACCCACGAATGAAGCAAGGAAAATCTATGGCTTTGAAAAGAAAAATTTTTGATAGAAGACTGACTGTCGGTATAACTGTATTGGAGTGAAAAATATGGGATACCTCTCCATTGTCCAAAAAAAGAAAAAACATGTGCGCGATCAATCCTGTTCGACAAACCAAAATCCTGTCTAGAAAAGCGGTAACTACTTCCGAATCTGAGTTTAGATCCTATATTTCTATAGAGCTGTAGTTGAGAATTGGCATGAACATAAGAAAAATCGTTAGCGTCATTAAAATCAAAATAAGTCAGACCTTGCTCCAAACCTAGAATGGTATCCAAGGGAAGAATAAATTGCGTTCCTACTTCCGTTCCCAGTAAATAATAATCTTCATTGACATCTAAGAGAGAAGAATCTTTTTTATCTTTTTCATTTTGATACTTCATTTGACTGTGAATATAAAAAACGCCCAAAGAGGACATAGGAATTTTTAAATCACCGCTGATGTATTGAATAAAAAGATCTTGTTCTGAGTGTAAAAAATATTTCTTTGCACCTCCTTGATATTGCCAAGAAAATTGTGCCTTCGAAGGCGTATGGATTTTTCCCTCTGCTTGAAATAGGGCGCGAGTCAAAAAATCGCTTTGGGTATTGCTCAGACTTTTAAATGTATTCGAATCATATTCAAAGCCCAATTGAAAACTTTGTTGAGTTGAAGAAGATGCATAGCTTGGTAGAGGAAAGAGAGAAAAAAAAGCTGCGATTACGCAAAGTAATAAATTCAAAACTAGGATTTTTCTACAAGTGATTTCTGTAATTTCTCTTTTTGATTTTTTAAACGCTCAAGAGCATTTTGATACAAAATAAGCTGTTGATCAATTTCAGTTGTGTTGATCGTGTCAAACTCAACATCACCTTTCGAAGAATGCTCAGATTCAATACCCTTTCGTGGATGAAATCGAGAATCTATTTCAACACCTTCAGCATTCATGCCTTCTTGCATAGTATTGGACTCTTCGATACTTGGAGCAGCATCTGCAGAAGGAGGTGATTCTGGTAGCACACCATTGGGATCTATGTCTTGAGGGGACTTTTTAAGCGTCGAAGAAAGACTACTGGATGAAATTTGACTTCTTCGACTTGCATTTGAAACAAAGTTTTGTTCTCCAAAAAAAATCTCTTCACGCAGCAAGGCCGAAACCTCTTTCATCATAAAGGCCTGTCTTTGAGTCGTAATTTTTTGCTGCTGTAGTTTTTGAATTTGCTTAGATAATTTACGTTCGATATCTTCGACTGCAGAAATTTGCTCTAGAGTCTCAGCAGTGCTTGCAGAAGGTGCGGTAGAAATTTCTAGAGGAAGCTGTTCAAAAGACTCTGCCTCCATTTTAGACATTATTTTTTGCTTTTCTTCGTATACCTCTTGCATGTCTAAAAGAGTTTTTCGAAAAGATTTTGAAGATGCATGTATGCGCCTCAAATCTTTTGCCAGGTCAGCTAAATGTTGATCCATGGCTACAAGCAAGTGGTTTTGTTTTTGTAAGGCTTGTTTTCGTTTTTCTTCGCTTTGTAATCTTTTGGTCTCCAAACTTCGAGTCAAAGATTCTGCTTCCTGCAAACTTTTTTGATAGGGAAGTTTCGAAACCAAACTATTTTTTGTTTCAGAAGCCTGCCTGGGCATGCTAATACGATCCAAACGTGTTTCTATATTTTGAATTTCATCTAAGGTCTTTTGATACTGAGAAAAACTATCTTCAAAATCGCTACGAAGGGTGATCAATCGATCTTGTGCAGAAAAACAAATCGTAGGAAGCAAGGCAAAAACTGCTCCAAAGAACTTGATATGCTTACACAATTCCATACTTTTCCATTTTATAATAAAGTGCACTGGTTTTAATACCCAATTTTTTTGCGGTGCTTTGTTTAACGCCCCCACAGCTCTCATATGCCTCTAGAATAAGCTTTTTCTCTAAATATTCAAGCCTTTGTGTGAGATTCATATTTTCCGATAATGAGTTTAACTTGTTAGATTTATTTACTTTTTTTGATATGTCTTCGGGGAGGTCTTCTGGGCCCAAGCGATCCGAGGAGGAAAGCACGCAAATCCTCTCTAAAACATTTTCAAGCTCTCTGACATTGCCTGGCCAACTATGATGACGCAAAATGTTCAATGCATTTGGACTCAGCTCGAAATGCCGACCTAGTTTTTTTGAAAAGCCTTCCAAAAAATGGATCGCCAGCATTTCAATGTCCTTTTTCCTTTTTCGAAGTGGAGGAATCTCAAAAGGAACAATATGAAGGCGATAATATAGATCCTCTCTAAATCGACCGCTACGAACTTCTTTCTTCAAATCCCTATTGGTTGCGCTAATGACACGTACATCAACTTCTATCGTACGGTTTCCTCCCACACGCTCAAAGCGACGATCTTGAAGAACCCTCAAAAGCTTAACTTGAAGATCTTCCGTCAACTCTGCAATTTCATCGAGAAAAATGCTGCTTTGGTGCGCGATTTCAAAACGGCCCAATTTCCGACTTGAGGCCCCAGTAAAGGCTCCTTTTTCATGGCCAAAAAGTTCGCTTTCAAGAAGATTTTTTGAAAGCGCAGAGCAGTCTACCTTTACAAGAGGTCGATGAGATCTTTGACTCATGGCATGAATACTCCGGGCAAGCACTTCCTTTCCGGTTCCACTCTCTCCTGTAATCAATACACTGGTTGTGGTTGGAGCAACTTTAGCCATCTGCTGTTGCAATTTTCCCATAGCTTTTGACTGCCCCAAAAGCATCGATTGAGTTTTTCTCTCTTCTAGAAGGTATTGATAATCACTTTTGGCCGTTGCAAGTTCAATGGCCTTGGCTACCTTGAGCCTAAGAATTTCAGGAGGAAAAGGCTTGGGGATGAAATCAAAAGCCCCTTCTTTCATAGCCTCCACAGCCAATTCAATGGTTCCAAAAGCGGTGATCACCATGACAATGGTTTGGGGGGATTCTTTTCGAATGCTTTGAAGGACTTCCATCCCACTAAGGTCAGCCATTTTGATGTCCGTAATGACAATGTCGGGTCTCATAGTCGAAAAATACTGCAATCCCTCCTTTCCGCCGCGCGCGCCATAAACATCATGCCCTACAGCCGAGAGAACTTCTACAATTCCCTCTCGAATAGTGTCATTGTCTTCTACAACTAAAATATGAGACATAGACCTCTAGTTTACCTCCATGGAAGCGTAATGGAAACCTCTGTTCCCTGACCTTGAGTGGAACTCATTTCAATTTGGCCTCCGTGCGCCAAAATAATTTTTTTCACCAAGGCCAAGCCCAAGCCATTGCCATGCGCCTTGCTCGTATAAAAGGGTTGAAACAATTGTTTCATCTGCTCACGATCCATACCCTGACCATTGTCCCCAAGAATAAGATTGAGATTTCCTCCCATTCGTCGCACATGAATTGAAATTTTTCCACCCTCTGGCATGGCATCCATGGAATTTCGAATCAAATTGAGAAAAACCCTCTGCAGCTGAATGGGATCAAAAATCGCGGATTTCACACCCTCAATCTCTACACGAAACTTAATTTTTCCCGTACTTAGGTCTTTTGAAAAGAGTTCTCGTATGTCATCAAAGAACGGGGCCAGCTCTACGTCTTTAACATCTAGGTCTTGATCTTTGGCAAAGTGTGTAAAGTCATCCACCGTCTTTTTCAAATTCTGAATTTCATTTTGTATTTTTTTTACTGCATTTTTTTCCTTATCTTTTTCTACATGTTCTCCTAAAATTCCTGCAAACAACTCCATCCCTCCCAGGGGATTTCGAATTTCATGTGCAATTCCACGAAGCATAAGCAGCATATTTTGATCTCGTTCTAAGATTTTCTTTCTCATTTCGTCCAAAACAAAAGCCAAAAAACCGAGTTCACTCTGGTCCTGAATCCGCAAACTTTGATTGAATTTTCCCTCCCCTATCTCCTGAGCTCCTCGAACCAAATGCAAAACAGGCGTCAATATTTTTCTTGAAAGAAAAAAGCTAAGCAAAGCAACCAAAAGCAAGCAAAACAATATAATGAGACTAGCTTTTCGAAAAAATCCTTCTAGATTTTGAAAAAAATGTAGACTCCCGTCCACACCTGAAATGCCTATTACATTCCCCTGACTCCAAATCGGAGAAAAAGAACTTTTGTAAAACTCATTGTTTGTTTTTTTAAACATCACTGAATCTGCCGAACGTCCGTTCAAAGCCGACAATAGTTCTCTTTGATGTAAAATTTTTTTTGAAAATTCTTGTCCCAAAACAGAATCCGGATCAGAGTCAAAAAGAAGATTAAGATCTGCATCCAAGATATAAATTCTTTGAATTTTTTCATTTTGAATGAGGTTTTGGAATTTTTTTTCTAAGCTTTGATAGGTCTGACTTTGAGAATCAAAAATTTTTAAGGCAGAAATATGAAATGTCTGGACATGACTTGCTACATATTGACTCGAAAGCTGCAACCTAAGTCCAAGCTCTCTCTCAATCGTAGCCTGGCTGATCCAATAGAAGGAAAATCCCAAAACAGCAAAAGCTACAAGAACAGGAAAAAAATAATAGAAAAAAAGTGTTGTCCTAATTTTATGTTTAAATCGAACTCGATATTGATCGTGCGTAAATTTCATTATGGATGGATGACATTTTGATAGTGAGAAATTTTGGTATCAAATGCTTCTTTTTCAATACAGACAACATCAAATTGTGCTGCTTTTGGTTCACGAAATTGACCCAAGTACTCCTCACCCAACATCAAAAGTTTTTTTTGTTTGGTATAGCCTACACGATACAAAGGTGAAAAATTATCTTTGGTATTTCCTGTTTTTACTTCTACAAAAATGATCTTTCCATCTTTTTCCATGATCAAATCTATTTCTCCCAGCACACTTCGATGATTTTGGGCCACAAAAATATATCCCTTTTTCTCTAAAAACATCCTCGCTTCTTGCTCTCCCAAAGCTCCCAATTCTAATCTTTCTTTAGACATATGTTATTGCTCTCCTTCAAAACAAAGCTCTTCCTATGGATCGGGGTTTGTCCATGTGTAAAAATAGCTTGGCGATGAAACTGTGTCCCATATCCTTTATGAGAAATAAAGCCGTATTCAGGATATAGCGCATCTTGTTTTATCATCCACCGATCTCGTGCAACCTTAGCGATAATGGAAGCCGCAGCAATTGTAAAGACCCTGTCATCTCCTTTTACAATCGTATGTTGAGGGAGATGACTATGAAATTTTTGGTTCCCATCTACAAGACATATGCTCGGACATGGATCTAGTTCAGATACGGCTTTTTTCATTCCCATCAAAGTAGCTTGCAAAATATTGATTTGATCAATGACCTGATGATCAATAAAACTTAAACCTATTGCTAGGGCTTGATCTTGTATCAGATCATACAAAGACTCCCTCTTTTTGGCGGAAATTTTTTTTGAATCTCGAAGCTGACCCACCAAATCTAATTTTTGTGGATCCATGATGACCGCAGCTACAACCACAGGTCCTGCTATGGCTCCTCTTCCTACCTCATCAACACCGGCAACATAAGAGTATCCTGAAGACATTAGCTTTTGTTCCACACCAAAATCAGGTCTTAGATCTGAGCCAAAATCAAACTGCATAAAAAATTCCTTAGGATTTTTTTGCGAGACGAAGATGTAACTGCAAAAGCTGGTCTGCATCTACTTCGTTGGGTGCTTTACTTACCAAATCATAGGCCGTTTGTGTTTTGGGAAAAGCAATGACATCCCGAATCGCCTTTGCACCAGATAACAACATCGCCATTCGATCCAATCCAAAGGCTATGCCTCCATGAGGAGGTGTACCGTATTGCAAAGCCTCTAAGAAAAAGCCAAACTTTTCTTGCGCTTGCTGCATGGAAAGGCCCAAAAGGTCAAAACACTGCTTTTGTAATTCGCTGTCATGGATACGTATGGACCCTCCCCCGAGTTCAAAGCCATTGAGCACTAGATCATACGCTTGAGCGCGAATGCTTCCGAGGTTCTTCTTTTCACGAACCTTCTCAAGATCTTCTGTGTGAGGTGAGGTAAAAGGATGATGCATAGAGTTCCAAGATCCTGTCTCTGGGTCTTGCTCTAAAAGGGGAAAGTTTTCTACCCATAAAAATGCCCATTCTTTTTCTGGCGCTATAGCAAACTTCTCTAGTGTCCAATGTTTGAGCTGACTCAGAGCTGATCTTGTCACATGCGTTCGGTCTGCAATCACCAAAGACAAGTCTCCATCCTCCATGGATAAAGCTTGAGCGATTCCTTCAAGTTCATGTGCTTGCAAAAATTTCGCAACAGAAGAGTTCACCACACCATCTTTTTTGCGAACCCAAACCAAGCCTTTTGCACCAAAAGACTTTGCTTTTTCAACCAATTGATCGACCTGGCTTCGAGAAATTTCATTTCCACCTTTGAGACGAAACCCACGAACCTCCCCACCTGAATCTACGACAGAGCGAAAAACTTGAAACTCCGTTTGATCCAGAACTTCGTTGAGACGAACTAAAGGAACATTCCATCTCATATCCGGCTTATCAGAAGCGTACTGAGACATCGCCTGATCATAGGACATACGGGGAAAGGGCCTGGGCAAATCAACGCCTAGAACTTCTTTCCACACACAAGCCATGAGACCTTCCATCAAATCTTGGATCAATTGAGGAGTTGGAAAGCTCACTTCAATATCAAGCTGTGTGAATTCGGGTTGACGATCGGCTCTTAGATCTTCATCGCGAAAACAACGCGCAATTTGATAGTAACGATCAAAACCTGAGATCATTAACATTTGTTTAAAAAGCTGAGGAGATTGAGGAAGAGCATAAAATGATCCTGGATGAACGCGACTGGGAACCAAATAGTCTCGTGCTCCTTCTGGAGTTGACTTGCACAAAATAGGCGTTTCCACTTCCGTAAAATCATTCCGTTCTAAATAAGATCGAATTGATTTATTCATCTGATGGCGAAGAAAAAAACTTTTTTGAAGACGCGGCCTTCGCAAATCCAAATAGCGATAGGTAAGTCTGAGATTTTCTGAAACTTCGATGTCTTCTTCAATTGAAAAAGGAGGGGTCTTCGCGGTTGAAAAAATCTCAACTTCATGCGCATACACCTCAATCTCCCCTGTACTCATTTGAGTATTTTTCATATCTTCGGGCCTAAGACTTACTTTTCCTGCAACCGCCAAGACATGCTCACTGCGCAAGCTCTCTCCCATTTGATGAACTTGGGATGAAATCTCCGGACTAAAAACTACCTGCGTAATGCCATATCGATCCCTCAAATCTACAAAAATCACGCCTCCGTGGTCTCTCCTCCGGTGAACCCATCCTTGAAGAACGACATCAGAACCTTGATCTTGAGCACGCAGGTCTCCACAACGATGCGTACGAAGTGACAATTTTGACATTATATTTTCTCCTTGATCCTCTGAACCAATTGATCTGCAGGGATCATCCACTGCTCAGATTTTTGTAAATCTTTTAACGTAATATGTCCTTTTTTCTCTTCCTCGGGTCCTAGGAGAACCACAAATCGACTTCCTTGCTTATGCGCCAAGCGAAGTGCGGACTTTACGCTTTGAGCTTCCCATAACACTCCGACTTCCAATCGAATAGACGTGATCAGACTCTGATCTTCTCTGAGCCTATTTGCAAGTCTGAGTACGCTTGGTTTTTGTTCCTCTTCCAATGCAAAAAAATCGATACGAGGCCTTGGCGGGGCATAGGTCCAGCTTTGTTCCAACAAGAGCATCAGACGTTCCAAACCCATCGCAAAACCAATGGCGGGGGTTTGACCTTGGCCAAACTTTTCTCCCAGGCCATCGTAGCGTCCACCTGCTCCCACAGTACTTTGGGCTCCAAGCCCCTCAGCTTTGAGTTCAAAGGCCGTATGACAATAGTAATCCAAGCCACGCACCAGTTTGGGATTGACAACATACTCAACTTCCAGGGCCTGCAAAGCTTCTTGAACCTGATCAAAATGTTTGGCTGATTTGGAATTTAACGCTTGTGTAATCATGGGAGCCTCAAGAATGATATCTTGAAGGGCCGGGTTTTTACTATCAAGCACTCGGAGTGGGTTTTGATGAACACGTGTGAGTTCAGCTTCTGAAAAGGCTTTGGAATGCTTGAGCAAATAGGTCTGGAGCTCACTTCGATAAACTTTTCTAGTTTCTGCATCACCCAAGGTATTGATCTCCAATACCAAGTCAGGCAGAGAAAAGCTTTTGGCAATGAGAAGCAAAATGGAAATCATCTCAGCATCGATATAAGGATCTTCTGAACCAATGGCCTCCGCACCCAATTGGTGAAACTGTCTCAAACGACCTTTCTGAGGTCTTTCTCTTCGGTACATTGGCCCCATATAATAGAGACGTTGCAATCCGGCTTCCTGATCCAAACGATGTTGAAAATAAGCTCGCAGCACAGACGCTGTAGCCTCTGGCCTAAGACATAAATTTTGGTCCCCTTGATCTGTAAATGTATACATTTCCTTCTGAACAATATCCGTATGCTCTCCCACAGCATGCGTAAAGAGCTCATGAGGCTCAACCAGAGGAGTTCGAATTTGACGATAAGCAAAGCTATGTAGAATGCGCTCAAGTCTTCTTTCTACTTGCTGCCATTTTTCAGTTTCGGAAGGCAGCAGATCTGCCATTCCTTTTACATTTCGGAACATCACGCCTCTACATAACGCAGTTTTTGTGGCTTGGGTAGATCTCTTACGCTTCGGGGGGAGGAAAATATGATTTTTCGCTTGAAGTTATAAGCGACAAAAGGCTATGAGGAGAAGCATGCACACTGGTTTTTTCTCTTTGGTCTTGTTTTTACTCTTTTATCTTTGCCCATCACAAGGGCATGCACAAATTCTTCATGAGAGATACGATACCTGGTCCTATGAATCTATAAGCTACGATTCTTCTGTTGAACCAATATATACAGACGATCATCGACAAATTGCACTGAACTGGACGGACCAAAACCCTTTGCTCCTTGCACATGTACCTTCTAAAAACAATGATGCTCACTTATTCGTTAACCTAGGCCTTTGGGTGATCCACATTTCTTCCCAAAAGTACTTTGAAAATTTGGAAGAGCCGAAAATTAAGCTTTTTACTTCCGATGGCAAGGAGTTGACTTCCAGTATAAAACTCAAAGAAAGTGCCGAAGCTCTCAAAAAATATTCCCAAAAGACCGTCAAAGCCTCCTATAGCATAGGGAATCGTCCTGTATTTCGAAACCTACAATTGGAAATAGAAGATTTTTCCATCAACATCAAAAATGTCATCTCGACCAGTCTCATAGGAGGAAGAATTTATCGAACCTATGATGTATACATCACTCTATGCAGTGAGGAAGAGAGCTACGAAATTTATTACAAAAACAATGAATATGAACAAATTCATATTCGAAATTTGTCTTAAACATCATTTTTGCCTTTGTTATAGATCCTATGATACATAAGTGCTTCTGTGGGCCGTTAGCTCAGTTGGTAGAGCAGCTGACTCTTAATCAGCGGGTCACTGGTTCGAATCCAGTACGGCTCACCAATTTTTAGCCTTCTATAAGTTCCCAAATATCGCCTTGAAAAAAAGTAGATTTGTTCTAGTCTAGATCAAAAATATCAGAGGGCAAAGGACATGAATTGGAAAACCGTTGTAGCTACTAATATCATCACTACCATTTTGATTTGTTTGGGCTTTTTTTCATATGGTCCTGAGAAAACCATAGAAGCTAACAATCTCAATGAAAAACCTAAGGCCAACTCAAACACAGATCTCTATTATGAGTTAAGCGAACTGTATGAAAGAGTCGAAAAACTTGAAGACCACATACAAAAGCAGCCAGGCGCCTCTGAATCAAGTGTTGTTTTTTATGGACCTTCTGAAAAATCAGAAAAGCTCACAAGCAAGCTTTCCAATGAACCTAACGACAACACGATCAATGATTCTCAAAAACACTTTGATCCTGTGATTTCAAATGAATTTCTGGAAAAAATTGAAATGGATCTAAGCTCAGAAGAATCAGTTTCAATCGATCCAAACTCTACAGAAAGACAAGCTCTTACCACACTAGACACAAACCAAGATCATAAAGTTACAAAAAAAGAGCTCAGACAATATAAAAACATGAAAAAAAGTGCCGATCGTTTTGCAAGAAAAAATAACTTGGGAACTGGATCCTATCCCATTTCCAAATCTTCTTTCAGAAGAAGCGATAAGACTTTTGCGGGACTCGATTTAAACCATGATCAGGTCATTGATGAGGAGGAATATATGGAGATGAGTCGTAGAGCCAGACAAGAGCTTTCTAAATACGATATCGATCGAAGCTCTTACCTCGATTCAGAAGAACTTGGCCAAGGGCAAGTTAGATTCGATTACTTAGACCAGGATCAAGACGGTCGATTATATCTCTATGAAATATTAGAAGCGCTCATACGAAGCCGATGGTGATCATGAGCAAACGTAATTTGGGAATATATATATACAGATATGCATAATTTGTAATTCTTGTGTATCTCGCATTCCGAAATCTCTTCATTTTTTGTTGTTTGATCCTAAATTCATTATAGGTAGTGTGCAACGCGAAAGGTGACGTATTTTTATGAAATTGATCAGAAACACACTGCTAAAAAAAGTTTTATTTCTAGCTCTCATTACAAATATTTCCTTGTTTTCTTTGACACTTAGAAGTCAGGAGACAAATGAAACTGAAATGGAACTACTCATTGCATCTCTAAGAAAGTATTCTGAGGAAGTAGAAGCCATTCCATTAACGTTTTTGGAACCTTTTGCTAAAGCACTCGAGAACGAGAAAACAAGCATAGCTTTTAATATGGCAAGCATTGCAACCTACGATACAGCATCGACCAAGCAAAGCATGCAGAGAATGGCCGCATTGAATGAAAAATGTGCAACAGAATACAAGTGGATTGCAGAAAAACCCCTATCTGAAGACCTTAAAAACAAGCCTTATACGATATCGACCAAACCTTGGGTAACTGAAATCTGCAATACTATTTTGCCACAAAGTAAGGAATACTTTAAAAAAGTTCTCGAGGACTACATTATTGAAAAAGTTGTCGGAGGAGGAGAAAAAGATCGTAGAAGAGACACCGTCAACAGCCTCAACAAAGGTGAAAAAATCATGCAGCAACAAATTGTGCGGCTTTTTCGCGAACCCAAATTGGCCAATCAATCCGTAATTGATAGTTTAAAAGCCAATTTGATAGATAAGTATACCGAATACAATATCTCAATGCCCGATTTCAAAACAGGTGCGAACGCTCCTAGCTCAGAAGAAATCAAAGCAGCCATAGAAAAGTCAAAAAGCATTGCCAACTTTCCAGATGATTGTGATGAGGTATCCTCAAAAGCCGAAGAAGCTATTGAAAAGGCGATGAAATCACAAGATCTAGAACTAAGAAAAGCTTGTAAACTCGAAGACTGGGACATCCGTAAAAATGCTTTGGGGACACCCATTGAAAGACGTCAATACTTACATATACTGGCCAAACATCCTAATTCTGATTACTGCAGATACTATGTAGACCTGTATGCATATCAACAGCATAAAGGGGGTGGAAAATATGAAGATACGTATAAAATGACTGATCCTCTGGCTCATGATGACCTATATATTGTAAAATGTGACACAGGGTTTTTTGAACGTCTGTTTGGTGGTTAAAATATAATTTTATAATAGCGGGACGGAGGCCCGATATCCGAACACCAAACCTATTATCGGTAACCTAAAATCTGTCGCTCGTGTTTTATCTATATTGAAGAAGCGGCTTTAGAGCACTATTTATACTGTATTTGGTACTCTTGGAAAAAGACCAAAGCATTTGGCACAACTTGTGCTTTATGGAATTTGATAACATGCCACGTATTCCAAGATCTCTTTGTCTGATTCCAGGTCTCAGCGCCCACAAAACATGGCGTGGGCACAATAAAGAATTCAATCTTGGTTCAAGCGACGAAAAATCTTACTATCTTGATTTGCTCAATCAAGAGCTTGCAAAACAACAAAGTGTAATTCAAGCCATTACTCTCATGGACAATCACTCACACGAACAATATTTTATACATGATGTACATGAATTTTCTTGTTTGATGAGAAGACACCATGGTCGTTATGGATTTTTCTTCAATCAAAAACACCAACGTCGTGGCAAAGTTGCACAAGATCGACCACATACAAGTAGCATTGAAAATAATGATCTACATGAAATGACCGTACTATTCTACATTCATGCCAATCCAGTGAGAGCAAATCTCACTAAAAATGCTGCCAACTATAAATGGTCGACGCATAAACTCTATGCTTTTGGCAAAAAAGACCCATGGATGAGAAACATTCAATTCCCTGAGTGGTATATGAAACTTGGGAAATCCATGTCAGAAAGGCAGAAAAAATATAGAAAGCTTTTTGACGCTTATTTGAAAGAAAGAGGATTAATCAAAATTCGATTTTCAGAATATGGATATGGAAGTTGGGTCTGGATCTTACAACGAAAACAGCATGTCCGCTCTGCAATCAAAAACAACTCTCATTCTCCTCCTTAAAAAACACAGTTTCTCAAATATATATTTTTATTTTCAATATCAAGTTTCTTAGATTGATCTAAATGAGATGTGCGTAGCTATGTGCGCTAAAAGGATTTAAAAATAATAACACCTAAACATTTTTTAAAAAAGTATGAAACTATCAACATAGAAGCTTTTCTAAGTTCATATTTGACATGACAAAAGCATAAAATGCTCAAAAAATTTATTATTAAAGCAAAAACAGTCTGATCATCTTAAATTAGGGGATTTGGGCTCCGTCCCTTTTATTCGTCTAGTTTTAAATTGAGTTTTTTATGCCATTCGTAAGATGTCTCGTCAGGATATTCATCAAATTGAGGTCCAGAGTCACGAATATCAAACCACTGTGCCTTATCTCTTACAAAAATATGAACATAGCTTTGAGACTTCCCCAAAGGGGTATCAATGCAAGAAGCCAAAGGAAAAATATTATCAGGCCATCTAGAGTCCAAAAAAAATATGCTTGAACCACAAATGCAGCAAAATTTTCGAGTCCCCGTATTGATTTCGTAAGAAGATAAAAATTCTTGCCCAAATACAATGTTAATGTCAGATTTTTCGCAATTTAAGTACGTACTCATAGGAGATCCATTACATTTTCTACACTGCTCACAGTAACATCGAAATATCGGAACCGTACACTTACTCGTACCTTCAAATTGAATTTTTCCGCAATGACAAGAGCCACTAACTTTCATAATAGAAGTCCTTTTCCAGGAACATAGTTGGCTTCGATTCGAATGCCCTCAGGATCTTCGAACAGTATAGAGTAATAGCCTTCGGCCCACGAACCTTCACTTGGTTTTCGAATCATTTTGGCGCCAAGCTCTATGCATTTTTCATAAAGAGCATCAACATCTTCACGACTCCTCAAACGAAAACAAAAGTGATGTAAGCCTGAAACATTTTGATCAAATGCTTGCTGATCCGATGTTGGAACAATGGCAATGCCCGTTTTCCCTCCAATCCAGTATCTAGAATTTTCTTGATATGGAACCTCTACCATCTCTAAAAAAGAAAGTAGCTCCGAGTAAAAAGCGCAGGCCTTGTCAAAGTCTCTCACTGACAATTGAATGTGTGCAATGCCGTTTATACTAATCGACATCAAAGACCTCAGAGGCAAAACCTATTAACTTTCGATTAAATGTTTCAGCATGAGAAACAAAGAAGAAATGATGTGCAATGGGCCAACGCTCCAATATAGCATCTGGGAAAATTGTCACAAAAGAACGCTCGGGTTGGTCTTTTGTAAGCCACTGTGATTCAAACAATAGAATAGGAACCCTACTTGCAATAACGGGCCGAAGAGTATTGGTAACTTGAAGAAATTCAAAAACCCAATTTCCTTCGAGTTTCTCCAAAGCCGACAAAATAAGATTTTGATCCTGTAGAGATACTTCCTCATCCATCATCGTTTGATACCAACGTTGAACATGACCCGAAAGTTCTGATTCAGAGTAGGTCAAAAACTTTTGCGCAAATTGATTTCGAGAGTCCACAATTCTTTCAGAAGCATTGCATGTGCAATCCACAAATACGTACGCTTTCATTTTTGGATTGTTTCGTTGCATATGTGCATAGAGAACATTTCCAGAGATGCTATGCCCAATCAAAACGACTTGCTCCAATGACTCCTCTTCAATCAACTGATCCAGAACAATTGGAAGCGTTTCAAAAGCTTCCTTTGGATCTATAATTTTGGAAGAATTTCCATGGCCCCAAAGGTCCAAAGCCACAACTTTAAAATCCGAAGAAAAATAAGGGATATTTTTTTGCCAAACGCGGTGATCTCCACAAAGACCATGCAAAAAAATCAGCCCTTTTGAGCCCTGCCCCTGTGATATATAAAAAAGCTTATGACCTTGAACATTCAATTGCATTGCAGATCTCAAATGATTTGCACAATCTCATCAATAGATGTCACATGAACCCCAACAGCCGTCTCACGCATGATACTTTCCCTTATTTTTGCAGCATTCCGATACTGCTCCGTATCCCAGGCTTCTTTCATTTCTTCTTCAGATTCAAAACCTAAAATGGCGATACCATCAATGGGGTCCTCTGCATCGTCTTTGCGACGATCACTCAAATGGTATTGCTGATAACTTTTAACCTGCGGAAGATCTCGATACATAGGCCCGTACTGCTCCTTCCAGATCTTGCGAAAATTCCTGCGTCGAAATGTGTTCTTTCTTTCTTACCACGACTAAAATTTGGAACATTCGAGCAGCTCCTATCTATGGCACTACGCCAGACCAAAAGGTTTTAATTTTTCTGCTTCTTGCTTAGCCGTGCCCAAGCTGACAAAAACCAACAATAAACATGAAACTGTGATGGCAGGAACAACTGCGTCCATATCCGCCAGACCTAATTTGGGCCCAAGTCCAGCCAACTCCCATATCAAACATGTGAGCGTAGCTCCAAGAATGCTTGCCACCGAGCCTGCAGCCGTGGCACGTTTCCAAAAAAGAGCCGCCATAAGTGATGGAGTAATGGCGGCTCCGTAAATCGTATATGCATACAAAGCCACCGACAAAAAGCCTCCGGAAGCTTTCGACAGTGCGAAGGCCACCAAACCTAGTACAACAACCATCAGACGAGAAACCCTCAATATTTCTTTTTCATTGGCGGCAGGGCGCAAAAAGCGTTGATAAATATCCCTCACAAAAGACGTTGATGGGGCGAGCAAATATGAATCTGCAGTCGAAACCACGATGGCCGTCATCACAGCCATCATGATACAGCCCAAAACCATCGGCAACTGGTCTATCGCCAAGGCTGCCAAAATTCTTCCCGGATTTTCCAAACCTGGAATCAAGACTTTTCCAATCAAGGCGCAGCCCACAATACAAAGTTCGATAAAGAGAATTCCAAAAATCATAAAAAACACGCCTTTTCTGGCATTGCCTTCGCTTTTGGCCGCAAAAAATCTCTGATACATATTGGCGTCCCCTAAGATCAACAAAAAAGCAGGCAATGTAAGCCCCACCAACTTGAGCAGGCTCATATCTCGAAACAAATCCAAGTGTCCAACGGGCAAAGCTGTAATCACTGCAGTGACTCCCCCGGCCTTCCCAATCAAAAGTGGCAGACAAATGGCCAATCCCACGATCATGGTCACCCCTTGCACTACATCCGTATAGGCCACAGAGAGAAGGCCTGCTGTACAAGTAAATCCTATGATAAAAATGGCCGCGATTGCACTCCCCCACTCTGGCGTAATCGAGGGAAAGGAGAGATTGAGAATGGTTCCTGCGGCCCGATACTGATAAGAAACAATCGTGACATAGGCGATAATCAAAGCAATGGAGCAGAAAAGCCGAGAATACGCATTGAACCTCTTTTCCAGTAAATCCTGGATGGTCAACTCTTGCATTCTTCTCACTCTTCCTGCAAGCGTATACAATACCGAAATCCCCACAACATCTGCAATCAGCAGCAGAAGAATGACAATTCCCGATTGATAGGCTTTTTCAGAGTGCCCGAACAGAGAGCCTGTGCCCATCCAGGTTGCAACCAAAGTCCCAAACAAAACAAAGGCAGGTAGGCTACGCCCAGCAACCGCAAAATCTTCCTGACTTTTGACTCTGCGACTCAGGTAGATCGCTACAGCCACAAGGCCTGTTAAATATATAACAATCGTAGAAAAATAGACTGGACTGACAACATTCATGCTCCCATGCGTACAGAATCCTACCCAAATTGACCAGAAATTATTGCCACACCTGAAAAAGCCTTCCATGAGCCCTTGTACTTGGACATAAAATCAAGTAGACCATCGGCTGCTCTTAAAGCGCAGGCCAAAAGGTAACGATACATGAAAAAAGTCATATTAGATGCGGATGTAAGTTTATATACGCCCGACTTAGGTTTTAGCGACGATGCTATTGTCGTTCTCATGGCCTCCATCCTATTTTCTCAAAAACACATTGATCTTCTGGGCATAAGCTGTGTCAGCGGAAATGTGTGGATGAGACAAGGTGTCGTCAACACCTTGTGGCTTCTCGATCAAATGAAGATCAAGGATATCCCCGTATGCAAAGGGGCTACTTTTCCATTGAAGAATGAGTTTTTGCATGTCCCTTCGCGATACGTAGATCGACCCGAGTTGCACTGGGTAGGAGCGCTCAATTCATGGAACGGAACTCCTCTACTCGAAGACATTCCCTTTGGAGAACGTAGCAAAACCCAAAGCGATCCGCGTATGGCCGAAGACTTCATGATTGAAATGGTCTCCAAATATCCAGGAGAAATTACCATTTTAGCCAACGGCCCTCTCACAAATCTCGCAAGAGCTGGGCAGAAAGATCCAAAGTTTTTCTCCAAAGTAAAAGAGATTTTGATTTTAGGCGGAGCCATCGATGAATATGAAAGCCAATTGCAGCGCGCCGAGTTTAACTTTTGGTGGGATCCTGAAGCAGCCCACCAAGTTCTCAAATCCGATGCGTCCATCACATTGTTCCCCTTAGACATTTGCCTAAAAACAGAAAACCGTCGAGAGGACTATTATAAAATCGTTGAATCAAATTCTTCTGTCAGTGCCATCTACCAAAGGCTTGACCAAGTATATTGGGATCATCATCCAAAATCAGACAAGAAACATTTGCCCATTTTTGATTTGATTACTGTAGCTTATATGATCAAGCCCAGTATTTTTTCGGACATTCGAAAAGGCAGCATTTCAATCAATTGTGATGAACGATCCAAAAACTACGGCGTGACAAAGCTTAAAATTAAAAAAGGAACTCACCTCTCAGTTGTTTTTGACCTCAATGTACAAGCCTTTCGAAAATTTTATCTCGATCTCATGACCAAATGCTAATGCGTAGATTTCTGTACTCATCACTTCGCAAAACCTTGATTCATTTTGAAAATCTTGTACATCCGAGAACCATATGAATCCGCATTTCCATATTCGCATGATACGCAGCTACATTCCTGATCATCAGGCGCAGCAGATCAAAGAGAAATTTGAAGATGCCGGATTTTTAACAAGTCTAAGTACGCAGATAAGCACCGGAGGACTTGAAAGCACCTATCTTCTTTTATCCGACGGACTCTTGGAGCTGTCTAGCGTCAAGAACGAAAATTTGTGGTCTGAGCAATACGGAAATCATGCTCCTTTTCGAAAAAGCCCCAGGCCTTTTATGGTTGGATTTGGCAGTGATGGGCTCGAAGATGAAAATGCGTCGCAATCTGGCCAGGGGCTTGAATTGCCACGTAGCCCTAAGGCAGCCTATACATACAAAACGCAATCCGATCAAACTCCTGGTGTTGAAGCATGGGTTTTTCACTACGATCCAGAGACCCTAGAAAACGAAACATCAAAACTTCGAATGGGCGATAATTCTATCTTTAGCGTAGGAGGATTGCTTTTTTGTATAGCTGAACCCGCACAAGCACAGGAAAAATGGAAAACTTGGCTCAGCGAAAAGGGTTTGATCTGCGTCGAAAAAGATCGAAACTTGCTGATCGACAAACAGTGCCTCGAATTCGTAGACGCAAATCAATACGAAGAACTTTTCAAGACGCCTTGGAAAACAATTTCTCATACAAGTGGACACCTCGGAGCCATCGTGTTTTATGCAAAAGACCTAGATCGAAGTTTTCACTACCTTTCAAATGCAGGCTTCTCCATTGCAACGAGAAACAAAAAGCGTTTGTGGATCAAACCAGACAAATCTACTGGGATTGCCATGATCATCGAAAAAATGCACCCCAAAGACTACTAGAAAACAAAACAAGGTATTCTTTTTTTTATTTCTGGAGCTTGATCTCAGATCAAGCTAGATAAAGCTTATTTTTTCATGAAAAAAATTTTTGCATATTTTGTTCATCATACCCTTCTTGTAAATGTAGCTACCATTTTTGTCGTTATTTTGGGCGTAGGTTCATACTTGACGCTTACTCGAAACAGCTATCCTGTCGTAGACTTAGGCCAAGTTATTATCACAACGACATTTCCAGGAGCCTCTCCAGAGGATGTAGAGCTTTTTGTCACAGACAAAATTGAACATGAGCTCAAACAAGTAACGGACATTAAAAAAATTACATCTTTTTCAATGGAAAATCTCTCCTTGATCAAGATCCGCCTCAATCCAGATGATCAAAAAGAATACCCCAGAATCAAAAGAGAAATTCGGGATGCCGTATACAGAGTCAATGATTTTCCTAAGGAAGTAAAAGATCTACCTTCTATCATTGAAAAGAAAAGCTCTATCTTTCCTATCTATGAAATAGGGGTTGTAAGCCAACAAGATTATGGCAAACAAAGGCAATATGTAAAATCGTTGATAAGAAAGCTCGAGAAAATTCCTGGCGTTTCTACAGTCAGAAAATTTGGACTTAAAGAAAGAGAAGTACGGATTCAAACTACAACCGAAATTCTCGAGCAAACAGATCTATCTCTCCAAGAAATAGCCTCCGCCATTGCTGGAAGGAATATTCAATCTACAGGAGGTCATATTCGTTCTTTGCATGAGGAAAAAAACATAAGTCTGATAGAAACATTTTCTTCCCCTCTTGATGTAGGAAAAGTCATTGTTCGATCTTCCTTTCGAGGTCCAGCCCTAACTGTATCCGATGTTGCAAGTGTTGTAGACAGCTTCGAAGAAGACTCTCTCATTTCCAAGGCCAATGGAAAGAGGTCCATTTCTCTCAGCATACTCAAAACTGACGACGCAGATATTTTACGAACAGTAAAAAAAATAGAAGCCCTTATCGAGAAAGAAAAGAAAATTGTTCAAGATCAGTTTTCTTTGGTTACATCCTATAATGAGTCTAGATATGTAAAGAATCGCTTCGAAATTGTAATCAAGAATGGATTGATTGGATTGTTTTTGGTTTTGATCGTTTTATGGTTTTTTCTCAATGGTCATAGTGCATTTTGGGTAGCTGCAGGCATTCCACTCACCATGATGGGCATTTTTTTTCTCATTCCTCTATTTGGAACTCATTTAGACAGCATCACGCTTACAGCAATTGTACTTGTCATTGGAATTGTTGTTGATGATGCCATTATCATCTCAGAAAACATTTATCGAAAATTCGAATTGGGATTTTCTGCATCTCAGGCCGCGATCGAAGGACTGTATGAAGTCTATAAACCCGTGCTTACGACAATTCTTACAACCATCATCGCGTTTGCCCCTATGTTTTTTATGACAGGAACCATGGGAAATTTTATTTATGTCATTCCCTTAACCATATGTTTGGCACTTACAGTATCTATGTTTGAAGCTTATTTGATTTTACCCAATCACTTAGCTTCTGGTCTGATCGAAAAAAGAAGAGCTTTCAATCGAAGAAAAATGATATTTCTTCGATTGCAAGAACTTCATCAAAAGCTGATCAAAAAAATACTCGAATTTCGATATCTTGTTTTGGGATTCTTTGTACTATTGATGATGGTATCTTTTTTCTTCGCATTTTCAAAAATCGATTTTGATTTGTTTCCTTCAAAATTTGCAGATCGATTTATTTTATTTTTGGAAATGCCCGCAGGAAGTTCTCTCATCGTCACTGAAAAAAAGACATCTGAAGTTGAGAATATTCTACTCGCACTTGGAGATCAGGAATTAGATTTTTTTGCTACTCGGGTGGGAGGATATTTGGATGCTGAATATACTGAGTTTTACAATCAAAGATATTCTACTATGATCGTAAACCTTTCTCCTTTTACAGATCGTACTCGAGATATTCACGAAATCATCGAAACCTTAAGGTCTAAAATTTCAAAGCTCCAAGGGATCAAGAAGTTTTGGTTCATGATTGACAATCAAGGTCCTCCTGTAGGACGACCCATAAGCCTTCAAATTGTCAGTGCACAAGATGAAAATCGCTTGAACCTCGCACAAAATATTGTTGAAAGATTATCAAACATTCAGGGTGTCAAAGATATCCATCGAAATGATCAAAAGGGTCGAAAACGTTATGTAGCCCATCTCAATCATAAAAAAATTTCCCAACTTCAACTTCCTATTCAAAGCATTGCACAGACTCTAAGAATTGCTTTTGATGGCCAAGTTGTAACTACAACTCGTTATGGAGATGATGATGTTGAGTTTAGACTTATGCTCACACATGAGAATCAGTCGAATCAAGAAACGTTAAGAAAAATCTCGGTTCCAAACTCATTGGGACAGTTGATTCCTTTAGGTAAAGTTGCACACTTTGAAGAAATGCAAGGCATTCCAGATATCTTTCATTTCGATCGTCAGAGAGCCATTACGGTAAGCGCAGAAGTTGACAAGGAAATCATTACACCTTTGAAAGCAACTCAAAAGCTTTTATCCTCAATAAATATACAAAAGGATTTTCCAGGAACTTACATTGTTCTTGGAGGTGAGGTTGAAGAGTCACAGGAATCTTTCAAAAGTCTTCTTATTGTTATGATTTATGCTGTAATAGGAATCTATTTTCTATTGGCCATATTGTTTTCTTCGATGACTCAACCGCTTATGGTACTCATTGCAATACCTTTTTCTTTTATAGGCGTCATTCTAGCTTTTTTGCTACATCAAGAACCCTTTAGTTTTTTAAGTACACTAGGAGTTACAGGCCTGATGGGTGTTGTCGTCAACGATTCACTCATTTTGGTGAACTATATCAACGAGCTTCGCGGCAAACAAGCTCACGAAAGCCTTGCATCTCTGTTAATCAAAGCTTCGGTCGATCGCTTTCGAGCCATTTTGATTACGACTTTAACAACAGTTGGAGGACTTCTCCCCTTGGCTTATGGTATCGGGGGTTTGGATCCCTATATGAGTCCGATGGCACTGGCTCTCGGCTACGGTCTTCTTTTTGCAACGCCTCTAACTCTCTATCTTATCCCCTGCCTTTACCTTGTAGGTCATGACACAAAAAAATTTTTTGCAGCCTTATTAGGTGCAAAAATTTAAGAAATAAGTTTTTTCCCAGTCATTTCTAAAGGAATATCAAGACCCATTCTTGCGAGCATTGTGGGAGCCAAATCTGACAATGATCCTTTTGATAGGCTTAAAGATCTGCTTTGATCATCTACCAAGATCAGAGGAACTGGATTGAGGGTGTGTGCAGTATGAATTTCACCTGAATTTGGATCAATCATGGTCTCAATATTTCCATGATCTGCCGTAATCCAAAGCGCATACCCAGATTGACGGGCCTGCTGAGAAATTTCATACATAGCCCGATCCATCGATTGCACAGCTTTGATTGCAGCTTCAAAATTTCCCGTATGACCGACCATGTCAGGTTGGGCATAATTGACAACCATCAAGGTATCTTCCTGAGCTTGAAGTTTTTTCAGGACTTCTTGTGTTACTTTTTCGCTGCTCATTTCTGGACACTGGTCATAGGTCTGAACTTTTGGAGATGGTACCAAGCAGCGGCTTTCTTTGGAGAAGGGCTTTTCCATTCCTCCATTAAAGAAAAATGTTACATGCGCATATTTTTCCGTTTCAGCACAACGAAATTGTGACATACCCAGTGAACTTATATATTCCCCCAATCCCATGCGGACATTTTGCTTTTCAAACAAAACGGGGAAAGAGTAACTTTGATCATAAGAAGTCATGCTTAGAAGATGCAAATCTTCGAGGTTCTGATGCTCTCCAAAGCCAAGGTCTTTTTCAATGAACATGCGTACAATTTGGCGCATGCGATCGGCACGAAAATTAAAAAAGAAAATATGATCTCCAGATTGAATCAATGGAGAATTTGAAAAATTTTTTGATACCGATGGAACAAAAAATTCGTCGCTGATATTTTCATGATAAGATTTTTCGAGCGCTTCCACAGGATCTAAAAATGTCGGTCCTTTGCCCAAAACAATGCTTTGATATGCTTTTTCGGTTCTTTCCCACCTTTGGTCTCTGTCCATGGCGTAAAATCGACCACTCATACTTGCAAAATGAGCTCCTATATTTTTGATTTGTTCATGGAGTGTATAAATAAATTCTTTCGCACTTCGTGGAGGCGTATCTCGACCATCAGTAAAAGCATGAAAAAATATATTTTGAGGATTGATCCCCATCTCTACTGCAAGTTTCAAAAAAGAAAGATAGTGTTTTTCGCTGCTATGAACATTTCCCTGAGACACCAAACCCATAAAATGTACACGGGTATTTTTCTTTTGAGCCGACTCAACCCATGTGCTCCATTTTTCATGCTTATGAAGTTGCTTCTGATCAAGCGCTTCATGAATTCGAACCTGATCTTGCACAATACGTCGACCCGAGCCAATATTCATATGGCCTACTTCGGAATTTCCCATCACGCCTGCAGGCAAGCCTACGGAATGTTCAGAGGCCGAAAGCAAGGTTGAAGGATAGGTTTTGAGCATTTTTTGATAATACTGAGCACCTGCCATCAAAATGGCGTTGCCTTTTTTTTCCTCTCGATATCCCCATCCATCAATAATCAGCAAAAGAGTCTTTGTGAGAGCTTTCATGAGAATCAATATATATCGGAAAAATCTTTGATGCGCCATAGTGGAAAAGGTTTATTCAAATCAACTTTCGAGATAGCATCGGCCGGATGTCTGTAGCGCGAAATAAAAAAGCACTGATTGATCAATTTCCAGATGCTCATTCGATACGCCTGGAAGGAAATGAGGATTGTGTTTTGATGGTTCATGGTTTCACAGGTTCACCAGCAACACTAAAAAATCTTGCAAAAGAGATTCATTTTCAATTGGGCATGAGTATTCTTGCACCCCTACTTCCAGGGCACGGAACCACGCCTCAGGATTTAAATCAAGTGACTTGGCAAGATTGGGTGGAGGAGATTGAAGAGCATTACGGAAAGGCATTGAAGAAGTACAAAAAAGTGCATTTGCTTGGGCTTTCTACAGGTGGAACCATCTGTGTTGAAGTTCACAAGAGAAACCCAGGAAGAGCGTCGTCTATATGTCTTTTATCACCTGCCTATCGAATCAGACCTGCCATTTTGCAGTGGCTTTCCTATCTCTTTATGATGCTTCCAAACGCAATATTGTTAGGTTCCAAAAAAAAAGAAGGCATTCCTCCTCTGGGAGATGTGAGCTACAGCGAGTATCCCTTTCGCTCAGTAAAGCAGTTTCTAAGAATTTGTCGTAGAATGTTGTGGGTAAGGAAAGATGAGCATCTCCCGGTTCTTGTGATCGCAAGTCAACAGGATGAAATCATTGATCCAGCCTCAGCTGATTTTTTCTATTCAAAATTTCCACACCCGAAATCAAAACTTGTAAAACTTTATCGATCCTCACACATTATCACTCTGGGTAGTGAAAAAAAACGCGTCTTCAAAGAAGTTATTTCTTTTCTACAGGCTCAATAAAAAATCATTTGTCTTTAGAAATCAATCGAGGAGAGAATTGAAAGGGTCGAACTTCGTCTTGAAAATAATCTACCTTATACCAAGACTGAATATAAAAATCTTTTTTGATGATCTCACATGAAAAGATAGGCACGCAGAATCCCTCTGCATCTCTTGCAGAGTTTGAACGCAATGCGCTCGCACCAGATTGGATACAATTTTTTGCTATGGATCGACAGTATATATAGCTTTCAGAATTCTTTGAGGAAAGCTGTGTTTGATCAAGTTCCTGATGAAGTGTCAAATCTACCATGGCGTGGGTTTGAATCGAAAGCTTTGAAATCGCCAATTCAGCATGTTGCCTTGTATCCAATGAGTCTTCTTCGTAAAACTTCTGGAGATAGTGAATTTTCTCTTTGATCGCAGTCGTTTTACTTTCAGCGCAGTAGAGCGTAGGCCAATGACCATCACTAAAACGTCCTTGCCCCCACTGCTCGGGCGTAAATTTACCTTGAATGTCTTCTAACACCATAGCGTATTCAGAATAATGTGCGATGCGTTCAAGGCTACTTTTATGCGCATGCTTATCGGAATAAAAAAACTGCGTAAGATCTTCTTGCTCATCTGTAGACAAACCCAAATCATCTAGAAGATGCTCCGATTGTTGCAATGAATTGAAACATCGAAAGACAAAGCCCTCATAGTGAGACTTACATGGTTCGAACATGATCTAAATATCTTCGAATGGCAATCATTCCTAAAAGACCTTCTTCCATCATGATGTCTAGGGCGCTGTGATCACCAAAACGATGTCTTTTTTTTGTCACCCAAGCATACAAAGAGCTTCGGCTATGAGGAAATAAAATTCTTAGGTTCTTATGAATGTTGAGCACCTCAATCATTCGACGAAGTTTATCGTCGTCCATATCCATTTGTTTTTGCCCTCTTTTCAAGGCATCGAGCGTATGCCTTTTGGTAGCATAGCTCCATCCAAGCATTTTGGCTTTTTCCTCATTGCTCAATTTCCAATGTTCTAAAATTTGAAAAAAAGCCCGACTCAAGCTCTGCCTATGCTTGGATTCATGCGCGTTGCGCAGAATATCTTGACTCCTCTTGGCCATGTTTATCATTGTACACCCAGCATATGCACAAAACAACATATATTTAATATGTAAAAACAATAACTTATAATTTTATTTGTTAATAATGTAGTTTTATACATTCAAGAAAGTAAAAAAACCGAGGCATTGGCAGCTTCGCATCTAGACCTTTCATACAATGT
>JAGRAX010000149.1 GCA_020434365.1 Bdellovibrionales bacterium | reverse complement strand
AGGAATCCCTCGTTCTATCCGTTGAACTACAAGGGCTCAAGAAACGGTCATTACACTTTCAAAAGTGAATAGATATTTTGATCTTGGATGTTTTCTCTGCCCTTCAGGTCCATCAGCTCCATGACAAAACTAATGCCTGCAATTTCACCTTTGCATTGCTTTACAAGATCCACAGCAGCTTTGGCTGTACCACCTGTTGCCAAAAGATCATCTACAATCAATACCTTTTGACCTTCCAAAATGGCGTCCTCGTGCATTTCCAACGTGTCTGTTCCGTATTCCAGCTCATAGCTACATTCTATGGTTTTTGAGGGAAGTTTCCCTTTTTTCCGAATGGGAACAAAGCCAGCACCCAAATCATTGGCCAAGGCCGATCCCAAAATGAATCCACGTGCTTCCACAGCACAAACCACTTCAACTTTTTTCTTAAAAAAAGGCTCTGCCATGGCCTCAATGATATTTCCAAATTCCACGGGATCTGAAAAAACTGTGGTCAAATCATAAAACAAAATTCCTTTCTTGGGGAAATCTGGAATTTTTCGAACTTTATCCAATAACGTATCCATGAGTATTATTTCCTTTCTTTAAGCTACCGACCGGTTTTGATCGGTATCCAATGCATGTTTTTCAATAAATTCATCTTGGTTGAGTCGAACAGAGACAACTCTCGACACACCTGGCTCTTCCATGGTGACTCCATACAAATGATCGGCCATTTCCATGGTTTTTTTGTTGTGAGTGATCACAATAAACTGTGTTTGCTTGGCCATTTTTTCTACAATCGAAATGTAGCGCATCACATTCACGTCATCGAGAGGTGCATCCACCTCATCCAAAACACAAAATGGCGGCGCTTTGTATTCAAAAATTGCAAACAACAACGCAATCGCAGTGAGAGCCTTCTCTCCACCTGAAAGAAGATTCATATTTTGAAGCTTTTTACCCGGAGGTTGCGCCTGAATATCCACACCGGATGTTAATATATTTTCGGGATCTGTAAGAACCAGTTTCCCTTTTCCTCCACTGAAAAGTCTAGGAAATATTTCATGAAACCGCGTAGCAATGGCTTCGAACGTTTCTTCAAATCTCTCTTTTGAAGTCTGATTGATTTTTTTGATGGCCTCACTCAAACTGGCCAAAGACTTTTCAAGGTCATTTTTCTGTTCGGACAGAAAATCGTATCTCTGCGTGTGTTCGGAGATTTCCTCAATCGCAGCCAAATTCACATTTCCAATTTTTTCAATTTTTCTTTTGATTTCCTGCAAATCACCTTTTTGGTGACCAATATCTTCAAGCTCAACTCTTTCAAAAGTATCACTGGAAGTAACTTCATATAAATTTGTCTCGTACTTTTCAAACACTTGTTCTTGCAAGTGATTCATATGCATAGAGTGTTCACTGAGCTTGACCTGAAGCTGATTGAGTTCATTTTGTTTGCTCTCTCTTGCATCTCGAGTGCTTTTCAACAAAACTTCAGTTTGTCTGATTTTTTCTAGAACCTCATCGTGCTGTGACTGAAGCACCGCATTGCGACTCTCTAGATCTTTATACTCAGTTGTCATGCCTTCAATCTGGATGTGCATATTTTCAAGTGTCTGTGTAAAGGACATTGTATTTTCTTTGCAGGTCTGTATTGTATTTTGAGTTTTTTCTAACTCTGTTTTTGCTTCTGTTTTTTGGTGCTGCACAATACCGAGCTCTCTTCGATATCCTTCAATTCTTTCTACAGAAGTTGTAAACTGAATTTTTAGTTCATTTACGGCTGTAGAAATTTCATCGTGCAAAGTTTTGATTTCAACAAGTTCTTGTTGTTGACTTTGAACAGATTCTTCTACTTTTTTCTTGGAAGCGTCCAACGACTGGCTCTTCGAATCCAATTCATCTAGCACATTTCCAAGTTGATTTTTTTCCTGTGTATACAGACTTATTTTTTCTGAAATCTCAGCAATCTTCTCTTTGGTAAAACTCAACTGATCTTCTACTTTTTGAAACTCCTTTTCAAGATTCAGATTCTTACGCAGTTCATTTTCAAGTGTCTCAGATATATTTTTCAGTTGAATGGCCTGTTTCTCTAGATCACGAACGGTTTGCTGATACTCTTGATCCTTGCTCTGCTTTTGCGCTTTCAAAGGAACAAGTTTATCTTTGAGTTCTTCGATTTGCGCCAACACTTCGAAGTCTCCCAAAGAGTGGTCTAGGGATCCCCCCTGTAGCACTCCATGGTCAGAGAGAACTTCACCTTTTAAGGTAACAAAGGAAGCTCGAACTCCTCGATCTTGCAAATCTAAGGCCTCTTGAATGGATTCCACAACATAGGTATTTGAAAACAAATATCCAACTGATTTTTTCAATTCAGCATCAATGGATACAAAATCTAGAAGACAACCCAAAATGGCAGGATCAGATATGGTTTCTTTTGCATCACCATTGTCAAAGCTTTTAGATAGAAA
>JAGRAX010000148.1 GCA_020434365.1 Bdellovibrionales bacterium | reverse complement strand
AGTTCATGCCTTGCACTTGAGCGGAGGCATCGGCCAAGCCTTGCAGCATTTTTGCCTTGGCCCGAATGATCTTGGGAATGGAAAAAGCTGCAAAAAGTTGAAAAAGTGCAAAATAAAAAAAGATATCTTTAAAGTCGGGTATGATCGAAGACCTCGTGAGCGAGAGCGAAGCAGTAACGAGTCCTTCTGGTTTTTCTATGATTTGCGTGAGAATCCATCCCATAGTCAAGGGAGCGATGAACACTCCAAGCCACAATATTCTTTGAATTTTTACATCGGGAACTCTTTTTAGGCCCATATCTCATCATTCTGTTTTTGTTTTTCCATCACCTGTCCACCCACTTG
This sequence comes from Bdellovibrionales bacterium, assembly GCA_020434365.1. Lineage (GTDB taxonomy): Bacteria > Bdellovibrionota_G > JALEGL01 > JALEGL01 > JAGRMV01 > JAGRAX01. The sequence continues at coordinate 2,111 of JAGRAX010000148.1, read as the reverse complement.
CTTGACCTTTTCTGTGATGTCCAAATCACATGCTGAAACAATGGTTTGTACGGTTTCGTGTTCCAAACGTTCAAAAAGTTTTTGACGACGTTCGGGATCTAAAGTCATTCCAATATCATCCAAAAGCAAAATGGGGGGCGCCGACGCGGATTCTTTCAGAAGTTCTAGCTCACCGAGTTTTAAAGATAAAAGAATGGAGGCCTTTTCCCCTTGGCTTGCTACCGTTTGAGCCTTTTGGTCATAAAGCCGGATCAACACATCGTCTCGATGCGGGCCAAAAAGAGCTCTTCTCGAAATATGCTCTACATGACTTTGCTTTGTGAGTTGATCTTGCAAACTCTCATGACTGTCATATCGATAAGCCAAATCAAAAGAGGTATGCGCATTGGCAAGATGGCGATATTCTTTTTGCACCCTAGGAAGAAGCTCAAAAATCATCTCGATACGTCTTTGCCGAATGTCTTGGCCTAGGTCCAAAAGTTTTTGATTCCATGGACGCACTTGATCCGAATAAAAATCCAGAGATAAATCTTGTTTGAGTAAGGCCTGTTTGTGGCGAATGATTCTTTGGTATTGGCGAATGGTATCGATGTATTGCTCATCCATTCCAAAAATCAATTGATCTAAAAATTTTCTCCGACCTTCCGACGAACCTGTAATCAAGGCCTGGTGTTCTGGCGCCAAGCTTACAATGCCTTGACCTTGGATGAAAATTGAATGGTTTTTGCAGGTATCATGATTTCGAATGAAAGTTTTGCGTCTTGGCCGAAGTTCAATTCGACGATGTTCCATATTGGTCAAATCGGCTTCGATCAACCCTTCCGTGTACCCATGGCGAACCAGTTCTGAAAGCTGCGTTGTGCGAAAAGATTTGGTCGTGCATAGCGCGTGAACCCCCTCCAACACCGTAGTTTTTCCCGTGCCATTGAGACCAAAAAGCACGCTGAGTCTCTGAGGAAACTCCAAGCGGAGCTGTTCATACACACGAATGTTACGCAAAGTGATGGTTTGTATCATAAGGCCAAGATGAACAATCTATTTCCATTGTAACAAATCAAGGGCTTAGAAAGATACATAAAAATTAGGCCACGATAGGGATCTGCGAAAAGAGGTGGTTAAAATACAAGACAGAGAAGATTATTTTCGTTGTCACAGCTCTCAACACTGTTTTGAAGCCATACAGAGCTCACATCGTCGTCGGAGCCGTTTTGGCCATCGGACGTATCTGCATCGGTTTGCCAATTGCTGCAATTGTCCGCCACATCAGCCCCAGCAGGGTCTGCTCCAGACCACCAGGGAGAAGAAAACACGCCTTTGGTTTTGAGGCTTTTTTCTAGGGGCGTTGGACCTGAAACGGTATCAAACAAGAGCGCGTAGCTATCGGCAATTTCCTCGTCACGACTCGTCAAACTGTAAACTTTTTTGGACGCAGGCGCAGCAATATCTGCCTCCAAATCGTCTCTTGTCGTGCTGTCAGCCAAAAAGGCTACAATTGTGGGGCTCGATTCTGAATACTGGTCCGCCAACTGATCGGCGCAGGTTTGATCCGCTCCGCTTACACCCCCCAAGTTTCCTGTTGTGGCTCCCCCTGAAAAAAAGAAAATTCCCTGAAGAAAGTTTATGGATACCGTAGCTTTGTTGGTTAAGGTCTGGTCCTCATCAAGAAGCTCTAGCACCACAGTCTCACTGGCGGTGTTCTGTACATAAAAGGTCTGAGAGGTACTCCCGGAAGGAATCGAAATGGATGTCACGCCTGTGGTACATCCAGAGTTTGAATAGAGCTGGGCTGTGCTGCTGCTGTTATCAACACTTAAGGTGACGGCTGTCGTAATCGCGCGTGAGTTGAAGGCATCATCCAAAATCGAAATGCTGATGGGTTCACAATCTGAGTTGAACACAAAGCGTGACGCACTGACAATAAAATTTGATGCAACCGCATTGAAATTATTGTCACGACTTCCCCCTCCCTCAATACAAGACAAAGGCATCAAAAGAAAAAAAGCTGCAGCTGTTTTAAGGATTGTATTCATTGCGCTGGTGTAAATAAAGACTCTCTATAAACAATATAAAATATAATTGTAGCCCAGATCGCAAAAAACGCGCAACGAAAT
>JAGRAX010000147.1 GCA_020434365.1 Bdellovibrionales bacterium | reverse complement strand
AGTTGCATAGAATAAAAGAAAAATAAATAAATCTGAAATGGGTTTGATGTCTCTATATTTTATGTAGAGATAGGAAAGTGGTGCGCTAAAAAAAAAGCTATACGCAAAAAAACATAGAGAAAGAGGAATATAGAGAAAAAATCTAAACTGAAATCCAGTAGACATGATTAAATATAGTGAAATCAAGGCAAGCGAAAATATATATGAGAAAAAATTTGAATTGAGATTTGCCAATATCAATAAATGTTTCGGAAAAACGGTTTTTCGAATGAGGTTGGCATTTCCGCTCAAGGCTGTTGTATTTTGCGTAACTCCATTGGAGAAAAAAAACCAGGGTGCCAGACCTGACAGTAGATAGATTGGATAATTTTTTACTTCAATGGGAAAAATTTTTGTAAAAATAAAATAAAAAGTTGCCATCGTGACAATGGGAACCAGGAGCATCCATGCAAATCCAAAGTAGGCTTGTTTATATCTTTCCTTGAGTTCTTTGAGCGTAAAAAAATATAAAAGGCTGTATATTCTTTTAAAGTTATTCAGGTATTGCATTTGGCCTTCCAAAGGAGTCAGAAAAATTTTGAGAACTTGTGGCTGTTTCACCTTGATCGATATTTAAATCCTTTTTGTGTTCCATAGCATAAATGAGCTCGGCGCAGTCCATTGCACTTTGATAACACCCTTCAGTCATTTTATATTGAAAAGCACCTGTTCGACCCGCAAGAAAGAGGTTTGATAGCTTCGTGCTATGACTAATGGTTCGATGGATTTGCTCGGTATCTTTTTTAAGCACAGGGTAGGCATGAAAAGACCTTTCCACTTTCATTTCAAAAATATCAGAACGAGATAGTTGATATCTTTTCTTTAATTCTTCTTCTATGCTTTGGTAGAGTTGTGTTGCATCGAATGCTGCAAGTTCACTGTCTGCACTGCATGCAAACTCAACAGATATAAGAGTTTTTCCTTTTGGTGCGAGTCTAGAATCAGCATTTTTATATTCAGAAATTCGGTAAAAAGGGAGGTGAGATTCAGGGAACCAGTCCCATAGACCTTCTAAGACTTTGTTTTTATGTATTTTAAGAAACAAAATGCTGATCGCCCGGTAGGACAATGTTTGATATTCCAATAGCACAGATTTTTTATCTATGATTTGATGTAGCGATGGAATCGGAATGGTGCTTATGACATAGTCCGGAGAAATGCTGCTATCTTTGAATTGAATCTGAGTGACTCTGTCGTTATCAGTTGTGATCTGCAAGGGCTCTTGATCTACATGTACGGAAAGACCGGGGGTGCTCAGAAGCGCTTCGAAAATTCTCCGATTTCCGCCTTCAGGATATACAATGTATCGAGATTTCCGATAGTAATCTTCCGTTTTTCCTCTTCTAAGTTTTTTGACCAATGAATACAAAATATATGTAATGCTTGTGGGAAGTAATCGAAAGGCAAAATCTATCGATACTTTGTCGCAAGGTTGGCCCGACCATTTTTCAATCAAGGGGATGAGAATGTCATTTGAGAGTTTTTTGCCATAATATACGTATAAAAAGTCTTGCAAGTGGCTCGGCTTTGATTTGAATTTTCTAGTAAGCATCGAAAGCCCTACTGAAATACAATAGAGAGGATTTTTAATAAAGCCCAATGGGAACTGATATTTTTTCTCTCCTATATATAGATATTCATAGTACTGGACGGAGGAGCAGATATCGGAGATGCCAAGTTTTTCTGCTAAGGTCGAAAAAATAAATCTAGGGCCGTTGTCATAAATAAAACCATCTGGATCTGAAAAACTTCTCGCCAGACCTCCCACTATGGCTTCTTTCTCAAATACTTCGACATCAAAACCCATGGAGATGAGTTTTTTGGCGGCGCTGAGGCCGGTGATTCCAGCACCCAAAATGGCGACCGTTTTTTTTGCCTTCATAGATTTGAGCTCACCTAGCTTATGTTTTTTTCATTTGGATTGAAGTTCGGATTGTTTTTGATGAAGTAGGTTAGATCTTTGACTCGGGGCCCTTCAATGGTTTGCAACTCGTCAAAACCCTTCCAGCCTGCATATTTTTTCCACAGGCCATCACATACGCCTCTAAGCGCGCAGTTTTGGCAGGCTGGACCGTAGGATTTGTTTTTGAATTGGAGGAAGTATTTTAAACCATGATGCTTCAACACATTCCAACCCAACTTGATCGATTGAGATTTGAAAGGAAATAGCAAAAGGCCTGCAATGGTTGCAAGCGTACTTAAAAATTGACCCTCTCGAATTCTCGTTCGAACCACATAATCCCATTCGTCGGGATCATATTGAATTTGCGGCATGTTGGTGACAAATTTTTCATAGCCCTGCATAAGACAGAGGGGAATGTAGCGGACAGTGATTTTTTTAATTTTGCTTTGATAGAGATCAATGGCTTTTTTGATATAGGGGGCAGCATCAGAGTAGGCAACGTTGAGCTCAGGTGCCGATTGCCAATCGGCTTCGACAATAGGATTGAAAAGAATAAAGTTTGCCGTGTCTATATTGAGTTGATGGTACAGGTCCAATACCTCTACGGCGTGCGTGTAGTTGAAACCAGAAATAACGCAGTTCGCTCTGATTTTTACTCCGCCAATGGCTTGCAGATTTCTGATGGTTTGGATGGTTTT
>JAGRAX010000146.1 GCA_020434365.1 Bdellovibrionales bacterium | reverse complement strand
AATCCAAAATCCGCGCTTTGCTTAAAATCGAGGAAAGAGAAACAGGACGGGTTATTGGAAGAGAACTCCTAGAAAAGGAATTGAGAAAGCATGGCACGGGTGTCGATAGAATACAGTCCAGCGGAAAACTCAAAGAAATTCTCCCACAATTTCAACTTGGAGAATTGCAGGAACTGTTTTTGGCACTAGGTTATGGAAAAATTGAAAGTGCAGATGTAGTCCAAGCGCTCTTTCCTAAAGAAGACTCAGAAGAAGAAGGCTCCATTACAGATCAAATTGGAGGATTTCTCAAAAAAATTAGCAGCCCTCCTTCATCTTCTCCGATTCAAGTGGGGGGCATCAACGATGTTATGGTTCGTTTTGGAAAATGTTGTGACCCTCTACCAGGAGATTCTATTTTGGGCTTTATTACACGGGGAAGAGGAATCACCGTCCATAGATCTGATTGCTTTATGATTTTAGAAATGGACAATGAGAGAAAAATTGATGTTGAATGGACCAAGAGTGGAAACACATCGAGAGTTGTTCGCATTCGAATTGTCACAAAAGATAAACCTGGCATGCTTGCTGAAGTTTCCAAGACTATTACCCAATTGGGTGGAAACATTTCTCAAGCAAAAATAGAAATCACAAAAGATGAAACAGCCATTCTCCTCTTTGATGTTTCGATCAAAGATGTCTCTCACCTACAGACCATGAAAAAATCAATTGAGAGTTTAAAAGGCATTATCTGCGTCGAAAGAGCAAAAAAATAAAATCAAAAACTTTGATCTCGATCAGCAAAACTATAGTAGCTCCTATCGCTTACAATAAGATGATCCAAAAACTGAATTCCTAGTTTTGTAGATAATTCCACAATGATATACGTGAGCTCAATGTCTTCGGGACTTGGACTGCAAGATCCACTAGGGTGGTTATGGATGCAAAAAAAACCTACGGATTCTGACCTTAGGAGCATTGAAAAAATACTCCGAATGTCCACTTGCACTTGGCTTTTTCCACCGAGAGCAAGCGTCTGCACAAATATTGGACGATGACATGAGTCTACCCCAATCAACCAAAATTTTTCAGATTGAAGACCAAAACTTTTAGACTTTATCAGTTCGTACACATCTCGACTGTTGCGAATTCTTTTTGGAAGATTTTGGCGCTCGATATGAAATAGTCTTCTACCAAGCTCTATTCCCGCCAAAATTCGGCACGCTTTCACACGTCCCACACCATTATATTTGGTTAAAAATGAGAGTCGCAACACTCTTAGGTCATCCAAAAAAAATGGTTGATCGAGCATCTCCGCGACCAATTCAAAGACATTCTTATCTGAGCTACCTGTACCAATCAATAGAGCCAAAAGTTCAGATACCGACAATGTATCAACCCCAAAAAGTTCCAAACGTTCAATGGGTGTATACGAACCATTCGAAAACAAACCTATTCGTTTGGTTTTCGATATGTCAAGGGTATGTATTTCGTTGTGATTGTCTCGTATATTGCTCATACAGAAGCAATATCCAAAAGGCATGCCAATGTTTTTAAAACTACAAATGTATCTATAAAAAGTTAGCTATCAATTCTCTTGCGGCCATTAACTCTCCGTCTAAACCTAAGCCTGGGAGAATTTCTCTATTGAGAACAAAAACATTTTTCAGCCCTGTTTTAAAAGAGTCTCCTTTGATTCCAAATTCTGCAGGCTTTTCATTGCCATAGATAAAACCATCTCGAAAATCTCCTCGTATGGCCCCAAGCTCTTTGTACGTAGAGTAGATACAAGGAAATGTTTTAGGTGAAAAAAATGGAGCCACACAAGCCATCTGACGATACACTTCAGATTTTAACTTTTCAATATCTTCATCCCACTCTAAACTCACATAGATCGATACGCTAAGCCACACACTTTGTTCATCAGCCTCCTTATCAAACAGAAAAAAATCTTCTTCTAGAGGGTTAACTTCTATTTTTCGGAATTTTATGATTCTAATAAAACGCCTTCGATCTTTTCCTTGATTACCTATAGGATATTCTGGAAAAATAATTCCCTGATTTGAGAGGGTTTGAGGAAGCTTGTTTCGGAGACCACAGAAAGCAAAATTAATAATCCTACCTACCTTTTTCTGATGGGGGTTCCTATACCTAAATAAATGTTTTCCAATGTCTTTGTCCGTTCCAAGAAGGCCACTCGGGTCACCAGAAATCAGAAATTTTTTTGCTTGGATTTCAGTCCAAGGGGCACCTTCCAAATGTAACGCGCTAAGTTCTCTTTCTTGGTAGGTACAAGAATCTATGGAAGAAAAGTGATGGTACTTTCCACCTCTTTTTACAAAGATTTTTCTCATTTCACTCTTGAGACCATACACCCCTTTGTCAACATCAAAACTATACTCTCTAAGAGTTTCAAGAAAATGTGACAGTCGAGACTGCGTTATCCAGGAAGTATCATAACGATAAAAACAAAGAGCTGCGCTTCTCAATAAAGCGTCGGCATTTGCCATGCGGAACTTTCTCAACAAGGTCTTTCTTCTATAGGCTCTTAATGTTTGCTGCGGGATATTTTTTTGAACTTTTCTTTTGGTTCGAAATATATCAAAAAAATTTTGCTCTACAATATTTTCTTTTTCGTGAAAAAGATATTTATACACTTCCGAACCAAAGATTTCG
>JAGRAX010000145.1 GCA_020434365.1 Bdellovibrionales bacterium | reverse complement strand
CTATTCTACTCCATCAATCAAGTTCCCCTAAAACACCAATGGATTTTGTATTTCAACCCTGTTCATGCATATATCTTCCTCCATCGAAGCATTGTATACGGAGATCCCATACATAAACTTGTATGGATCTCGGGGATTTCGTGGAGTGTTTTTGCCTTATTTGTTTTCCTCTTCATCTACAAAAAAATGGATCAAAACATTTCTGACTACGTGAGGTAAGCTATTGTGAATGTCGTAGAGATCAAAAACTTATACAAAACCTATCAATCTGGACAATTTAAGCAATCTTTGATCCAAAATCTTTTGTTTCCCTACCGGAAAAGAGATGAATTTGTAGTCAAACCCGCACTGCAAGACATTACATTTCATTGTAAAAAAGGTGAAACCGTTGGCATCATAGGAAAAAATGGAAGTGGGAAAAGCACCTTGCTCAAAATCATTGGAGGAGTGACAGGCTATAACAAAGGGCATATGAAAGTTCAGGGACGGGTTGTATCTCTATTGGAAGTCGGCGCAGGGTTTAGCCTAACATTGACAGGAAGAGAAAATATTTACCTCAATGGAAGTCTCTTGGGTCTTACAAAAAATGAAATTGATGAAAAAATTGAAGATATCATCGAATTTTCTGGAATAAGAGGAAGTATCGACCACCCCTGTTATCAATATTCAAGTGGAATGTACATTCGTCTTGGATTTTCTATTGCGGCTCATTCAAATCCGGACATCTTAATCATTGACGAAGCTTTGTCAGTAGGAGACCATCAATTTCAGGTCAAATGTTTCGAGACCATTGAAAAACTAAAATCTAGAGGGAAAACGCTACTTTTTGTATCTCATGACTTGGGAATCATTCAAGGCATTTGTGATCGTGTATATCTACTGGAACAAGGAAAAGTCAAATGCGAGGGACTCCCACAGGACATTGTACCTCTGTACCTTCAGTCTTTTTCTGGAGATCGGGCTGTGGCTCAGCTTTCTCTAGGTGATACTTTCTTTACTTTCAACAACGGAAATCTCTCCATAAGCAGAGATGGAAACAACCTCACAAAGATGTATGGGTTTTACTGCAGCGCTCTTGCGTATCAAACATGGCATGACTCTGATCAAGCTTCATGGATGATTACAACTGAGCACGAAGACATGATTACAGCTGTGGCAAGCTCAAGAAGGTTACCTCTAAAATACAGATGGATACTCAAAATTGAGAATCAGTGTTTAAAAATCAGCATCTTTATCACCAAATCAAGTGATTTTTCGATAGAGAATTTTCAAGCAAGTCTCATGTTAGGTAAGAAATTTGATCATTGGGCCATTGGAGAACACAGAGGAAGCTTTCCTCAGCTGAGCGAAAAATCTATAGATGACTGGCAGCACCTAAACACACTTGGAGACCAGCAAGAAGCTAAGATTTCCGCATCCAATTCAGAAAAAAAATGTACAGTAACTTTTTCTCATACCACAAAGAAAAAATATCTTCCTTCAGCAATTGTTACATCAAAGGATTTTAACTCCAACGTACTTCAATTTTTACTGATTGAAAAAAATAACTTACATATTCGCTCCCTCGAAGAAACTTTAATATTTGATGGAGAGATTTCCTTTACATGAAAGATATGTCTTATTTAGTTTCTGTTGTCATTCCATCCTATAAGCGCTCCCAGTGGCTTTATGAGCTTCTTGAAAGCTTAGAGAAGCAAAGTTTAGATCATGAGCACTACGAAGTGATTGTTGTAGACGATGCAACGCCGAACCCTGAAGGAAAGAAAAAGAAAGAGCTCATCACTTCAAGAAAATGGAACATGAACTTCTCATATTTCATACAAGAAAAAAAAGGGCCTGCTGCAGCTCGCAATTTTGGAATTTCAAAATCTAGAGCTCTATGGATTGCATTTACAGATGACGATGCCATCGTGGATTCAAATTGGTTATCTAGCTTGCTCAAGCATGCGAAATCTGAAAACATTGGATATGCAGGAAAAACCATAAGCTTTCAAAAAAACAGCCTTACAGAAAAATATCTCGACTACGTTCAACATCTTTCCATTCATCACATTGGACAAGATGGTTCTTTGGCCTACATCATTACCGTAAATGCTTTATTTTCTAGACTTGCTTTAGAAAAGGCACATGGCTTTGATGAAGACTTTCCCTTTCCTTCTGGAGAAGATATGGATCTTGGATTTAGGCTCCGCTTACAGGGCTTGTCATTTGCAGTAACTGAAGATGCTTTGGCATGGCATAGACATCGAAATTCTCTATTTTCGATGCTCAAAACTTGGTTTATTTACGGCAGAGGCGCGTATCTATGTGCGAAGAAAAACAGCGACGCACTATACAAAGGCGTAACTTCTAAAAAGCTTAACATCATTTCTCAAGTCTTTGAAACTTTTGTCGGAGCAAAAAAAAGAATCAAAGCAAGAAGAAAAGATGTAGGATGGACGCAATCAATCGCTTTTGAATGTCTAGAGCTTCTCAACCATACATTTTATCAATTGGGTCGACTTACCGAGAGATTTTCATGAAAGAAATTATAACAACAAGCATTGACTGCCATCAAAGCTCTATACGAGACTATTACGAGGCCATTAAAAACATTGCCTTACAATATAACATTCAAATCTTACGCATCAAAAACCCTCAGAACCTTTCGAATGATGAAAGAAAATCT
>JAGRAX010000144.1 GCA_020434365.1 Bdellovibrionales bacterium | reverse complement strand
CCTTAAAACCTGGCGTAGCAAACAGCCTTAGCCATTACAACTCAGACGCCGATTTCTCTCTTCAATTTGAGCCCCCCGTTGATAACCTGATGAACGGTTTTGCGGCGTATACGCGGGCGGTAGGTGAGGAGTTGTCGATTCCAATTCCTTTTAAAGATTATCCAGAAATTTCCAGTTGGTTTACGTGGCAAGTTAAAAATGAGGCCTTTGTGAGAGCGATTCATCTTAAAGACGCTGCTCAAGCGGGCGTTCCACTTGAAACGGCCGAAATTTCCTCATTTTTGGAAGGTGAGCTTCGTCGTCCAAAAGTTCCTCAGAATAAGGGATATTTGGAAGCAGCCATAGAGATCGCTGGATATGCAATCAATGCTGACATCCAAATTGATCCCACTCTTATCGAAGAAGCAACGGAGTACGTTTTGGGTGAGGGGGAAAGCCTTGACTATCGGGCACTTGAGCCGCTCTTTGAAAAGGGTGGGCTAAGAGCTGACTTCTGCTTTCGCATACTTTTGACGGCTCCTACTATCTCAGCTCATATGTTGAATTTCGTTTTAAAGCAAAACCCTGAAAGAGCGACAGAGTTGCTTGCGAGACGGGAAGGAGAGTTTAGCTCCTTTGAACTCGAAGCGCTGCTTGTCGCCATTGAAGCCCAAGGAAGCCAGGCTTTGAATGGGAACGTGAATGTTTTTAATAGAGTGCGAGGAACCCTTCTTTCTGAGCTTGAGATGTGGGAAGCGTGAGATTGATAGAAGACACGTGTTTAAGGAGGAGGCAGTAGCATCAATGTATGAATCATCGAAGCCTCGACGTTGCACTTGATTTTATTGTTGTGTGCTAAATTTCTCAATGGAAAAATTTGGGGGACACAATGGTGGGCAATTTACTGCTCGAAGGGAATTTGCTTCCATTCCCCATTCTCATCAAGTTCGAAAGAAGCTACACGCCAGCAACCATTCGAATCTCTTACCCAGCGGTCTCCTCCTGGAGGGGTGTACAAAATACCATCCTCACCAAGTACATCAGTCTCCAGTACGGGAACATATTCTGTCCAAAGTCCATCAGGATGCGGCATTGATTCGAATGCAATAGGTTGAGAATCGTTGTCAGGCGAAATCGCAGAGACCTTTGAGTTCTGCACAGGCGGAAGTGAAATGCCTTCAGCTATGCCAATGTTCTCTTCGGTTGCAATCGTTGCTGAATGTTGATCCTGAACTGATTCGGTTCGATTAGAGCTTGGGCGACATCCGAACGAAGCCGTAAACAGAGACATTACAACGGTAGCATTTTTAATCATCGGATTCATAACCAGTCGGTCCTTCAAATGCGTTTCAGAAAGTTTAGTAGAGTCTTGCGAACTAAGCAAAAAAACTTGGTGTAATGTTATGATGCGACAGGAAATGAATTAATGGGGTAAATAGTAACTGGTACAATATTTTATGGCTCTGTTTATTGTATGCTCAAGCAGGCTCGCCTTCTTATATCGCAGAAGGAGTCGAATCTCCTGATCTTCCTTAAATATCTGAGGTTTTCCATAGCAGTCGGCTAAAGCGGTGATTGAAAGAAGAAAGTTTCCATTTCCTAGATAGGAGAGACCGTGGAATTGCACATCACAAGCTAATCCACCAGCAGATACAGTCGCGGGTAAGAGCAACAAAAGAATTGGAATCATCAAAATGTGCAGAAATTTCATTATGCGAAATAATGGTATGATTTTACAGCTAGCTCTGCCGGTCTGTGCAAAAGTTTGGTTATGCTTCATCAGCACTAATCTCTAATCGGATTTGTTCAATCAACTCCTTGGAAATAGGAAAGTTAATTTCTGGGTTTGCTAGTAAAAAGACCATTTTATCCAACAACACTGAAGCCTCCTCTTCAAAGGCAATGTCTTCACGTTGCTCCAAAAAACTCGCCCAGGCTTGAAGATCTTCGCTCGTTATTTCGTTACACAGATACTTATCAAGGACCCTCAGCGCGTCATTCCTCGTCATTACGTACAATGGAACTTCGCAATCCCATTCGTATTTTTGAATAGCAATTCTTTGGGCTCCCTGCTCTCCTTCGAAACGCGCAATATTCTTAATTAAATTTTTTCGTTCGGACATTCGATTCGGAGATTAAACATAATGGTTTAGTTTGCGGTGCTCAGTGCGCGGCTGCTAAATCGAACTGGAGTGTCGCGAAGTTATCACGGATTTTTGAGAAAAAGAACTCCTCGGCATGCCCCTGACCCAAGAAACATTTCTGATAGATCTCTTAATAGAAAGCAAAAAGGAGATTTTCCATGTTTAACCAAAAAATACTGTACCAGTTACTATTTACCCCATTTTTTACTTATCACCTAGAACCCTATTCCAAATTGCTTGAAGCAAGATGTAGTGGTCACTTTTTCCCCAAAACATGGCAGTTTAGAAAATGGGGTAAATAGTAACTGGTACACTTATCTAGCACGTTCCTCAAAAGATGCGGATGCTCTTCTTGGCGATCGCTCTAGAAGAGTGTTCGTGATGCTTCCAGGTGTGTCGCGATAATAGCGGTAGGTCCGGGCATTGATTCGACGCACAGTACAGATTTTATCTGCTCTTAGAAAAAATCTTGTATCCTCAAACGAGCGAGCATCTTCAAAGCCGCCTAACGCGAGGAGTAATTCTTTTCGTGCAAAAATTGTTGCACCAATAAAGCAGTTATCCAGGTGAATGGT
>JAGRAX010000143.1 GCA_020434365.1 Bdellovibrionales bacterium | reverse complement strand
GTGAGTATTCAATTCATATAAAGTCAAAAAACAACTTATTTTTTGAAAAAACGATCGCTATTGATTAGTGATGTGAATCTAAGAAGAAGGAAGGGTAAAGGGGTATGTGGAAGTATCCAATGGTAGAGGAGAGTAGCAGATTTTCTCTAGCCACATTTTTTGCGTTGATTGGCTGATTTTGGATGTAGGTGCGCGTAGGAATGGGAGATTTTTGAAAAGTTTGGGATGTTGATGAAGGAATGCCTTGGGTATTGTTGGTTCCGGTAATGGTTCCCGGAATTGCGATTGATGTTTTGCGTTGTTTTTGCTATTAATCATGAGGTGTCGGCTACAAAAGCAAATCAACGTTCAGCGATCTTAGCAAGTTCATTTTTTTTGGTGTTGGTGACGTTAATCTCTGGAATATCGGTTTTCTCTGCTTTTGGACAAACTCTGACTGTAGAAATGATTCAATCTACAAGAATAGAATCTTCAAACATGGCTTCTTTTGTGTGGGCTGCCTCGGACTATGACCAATTGGATCAAGTAAACTTCATTCTCACGTCTGATCCGAGCATGGATATCCAAAAAGGTCGGATCATAGCTACGATAGAAGATATTGAGCAATATCAAAAGCTCCCAAATCAAAGGTCTGAGAGCTTTATCGAGATCCTTGATATCCCTCAAGATTGTACTACCTGTTGGATTTGGGTACAGGTTGTACTGAAAGATCAGTCCACAGTCTCTTCCGTACGTCCTGTGTATCTTGTTTTTTCCGAGATTCCAAATGATCAGCAGGCATTGCCAGAAAATCTCGAACTGGAATTTTCCGAGGGGCTGGAGTACCTTTTTAAGCGCATCGACTCAGGAAGTTTTATGCCTGGGATCAGTAAGGAAAAATATGATCGATATTTAGATTTAGACCCTAATGTTTTTTTGTCTGCTGAAAAGGCAATTAACGTGGATTCGAAGGTATACACTTTCTCACAACCTTATTATATAGGTGTCTATGAGTTGACCAACAAGGAGTGGCAGGCAGTGGTCAATCCTTCATCCGATTACGATGCTATCGCTAAGCCTGACCATCCTATGAATCATTTTACTGAAGAAGAACTTCAACATTTTTTAAAAACCATCAATGCCTATTTAGATACGACGAACCAAGAGTATACTGTACGCCTGCCTACGGAGATGGAGTGGGAGTATGCTGCCCTTGGAGAAAACCCGAGCAGATATGACTATACTTGGAAAATCATTGATGAGAGCGATACAAAGAAACTTTATTTTGACACATTTGTTACAAATTATTCACCTTATGACGTGAAAACCTACGCCAACCTATATGGAGTGGGTACAATGCCGGTCGGTAGCTACCTCGAAAGCTCTGCAGGTTTTTATGATATGGTCGGAAATGTCAAAGAAGTTTGCACCTTGATGGAGAGTTCACAGTCGATGTACCCTAAACAACAATTAAATGGAGAAAAATATGTAGGCAAAGGAGCAGCCTATAGTGGAACACTTGCAAGCGGGAGTATTTTTTTTCGACATCCAATATTTATTCTAGATAGTGACAGTATTGGTATTCGTCTTGTAGCAAAGCCCAAATGATACTTCTTGCTATGATCTATTTGCAGGGCCAGGAATACCTTCTTCTTACTTTTGAATAACCGTTGCCATAATTCTATGGCTTAAAAATTCTTATTTTGTGGATAGATTCTTGGTTCCGGGGGGCACTATCAGAACCATAATATAAAAGAAAAAATACATCCGGAGGTATATCAAATGATTGCAAGTTCACTTCCCAGGTCCATTGAATGGTAGGGTTGACAGTAAATCGAAAATTTTCCATTTGGATGAATAATCGGTTAAAACAAAATACTTGTTTAGCCGCGCTTCAATAAAATACTTGCTTTTTTGTTTCAAATTGATCAGGTGTAATCATGGCATTTATTAGACCTGCATTTAAGTATTTGATCTTTCTTGTCTATTGTTTTTGTATGTTCCCAAATTCGGCAAAATCTCAGGAAAGCCAAGATTTTTATTATGTTATCCATGATGTTAACGAAAACAAAACCCGACAATTGACTCTTTTTCTCAAGGATGCGTTGAAAGCTTTTGATCAGAAATGCAAGGACTATCATTTATTTGTAACCAGTCCTGAAGCCAAAGAGGAAATCGATGCATGTCTAGAAGGTTGCAGTGATGTATACAGAAATTTAGTATCGTCGTGTAAAAGCGCCTGTGAAAAATGCAAAGACTGTGAAGAAGAAAATAAAGGTTTTTATCAAGATTGTAGGCAATCATGTCTTTCTTATAAGAAAAAGTTTTTATTTGGTGTGCAGCTAACAAATCTGCAAGTCAAAGATGATAACGATATGGGAATCATACAGTATGAAATGGAAAAAGTAGCTACGACATACAACCTTCTACCAAGTGGTAATCCGGTTTTGAAACCTGATGATATGCACTCTCAAAAAAGCGGCCAAGTTTGGTGTAAAGAGGGAAGATTATACACAAATAACTATAAGATAAAAGACGAGTTTAGTAAGCTGTCAGGTGTCTATTTCTTTTTTGAGAAAAGATAAGTATTTAATTGTGCCCAACTCTAAAAGAAGTAGATGCATTGATATCCATTTCTGTCCAAAAGTATTTTTGGATTTTCTCATCTTTTTCCAGGGTAAAAAAAATAGCGATAGGCTTTGATGTAGATACTGTTACGGGTGGAAGTCCTGG
>JAGRAX010000142.1 GCA_020434365.1 Bdellovibrionales bacterium | reverse complement strand
GATATGATCTTTCCTCCTGACCTTCTTCAAATCATTGATCGTGACCATCCAGGTCTTGTATTCTTAGGCGCGCAAGGAAGAAAAATGCTCAGCCCTGAAACCACCGCAAAAGTGCTTCACGGTCTTATTGATCCCGTTGACAATTTTTATTCGCTGATTGAGGAGCCAGATGGAGAGCTTCGCCTAGGAGAGGCAAAAGGAAAACCAGTCGGGTACTTTCAATGCTTCAAGAGAGAGGTTTTTGATAAGGTTCAGTATCGAGATCTGCCACACTTTGAAGGTTCAGACGGGTTTTTTGCGGAAGACGTGGAAAAAGAGTTTCGCTCTACGGTGATCGGAAAAAATATCATCCTCTTACATTTGGATCACCAGGGATCCAAATGGTACGGAACTCAGAAGCAATTCTAAAGGTATAAAAAGTTTTTTACTTAGGCTTGTTTTCGCTCAAGCTCCTCAAAAGGTTCAATATCTTTGTCTTGCTGTGAAATATAATACTTTGGATCTTTTACTTGTTGAGGCAAAACAATCGCCTCTGCCTCATCGGTTCCAAACAAATCTGCATAGTCTCCATGAAAACCATCACAAATCTCTTTTACAGAACATTTCTGGCACTCATCACCATAACGATATCCACAATGAAGCTCTGATCTAACTTTTGCATTGCTTCTATAGAGCGCTTCCTGATCTGAGTGCTTATCTACAAAACGTGCATATTGATTGTGCAGGGCGTGTAAGCCTCTACCCAAAATCGGAATTCTCATAATCATTGAAATGGGTTTTCGGAGTTTCCAAATTAAACTTTGACTTGTGAGTGTAGCAGGGTTTGTAACATCCCCACTTTTCATTCTTTGCTGCTGCATACCCGTCCACGACCAAGATGCATAATCCCATTCATGATGATCATAAGAAAGCTGTTGAAAATTGTACATGGATTTACGATGGCGTGGATTTGCCATGCAAATTGGAAGATATCGAACATTGGCTTCCACACCATTGTCATCAAGAATATCTAAGGCTTCATTGAGCTTGGGTCTGAGCTCTGAGTACATCGGAACATTTGAACCGCTTCTTCGACCACCCTTGGCTTGATCTTCAAAGGGATTGAAAGCCAAAAAGTTTACAACTCGCGCGCCGGTAGCAACAGCCAATTCTGAAATTTGAGGCAACTGATTGACGACAGGCTTTGACATGACACAATTAAAACGAAATGGAATACCCAACTCCCTCATATTTTTAAGCGCGTTCATTTGCTTGACATGAGCGCCTGGCATCTGAACCACTCGATCGTGAACTTCACCAATTCCATGCACGCTCACCAAAAAGTCATTGATTCCCGCATCGATATATTGCTTGCAACGATCTCGATCTTCTAGAACCAAGGCATTCGTAATCAAGGTGGGTTCCAAACCAATTTCGTGACAGTACGAAACCAGCTTTAAGATATCGGGCCAGATGGTAGGCTCCCCTCCTTGAATGTCGATAGAGTCATTGCCATAGTGCTCTCGAAGCGTCCTACAAATCTCCTTGGCTTTGTCCAGAGACATGAAAGGGTGTTCGGGATGAGATTTGATTTCAATTCGATCCAAAAAATAACAAAAGTAACATCGCAGGTTGCAGGTTTGCCCCAACCACAACACAGCCCTTTTGGTAATGCTTCTTTCTCTGGTTCTTGGAAGTGTAGGAATCGTGCTTTTGCTATCAGCTACGGCTAGTTTGAGTGCATGTTGCAGGGCTTTTTGAGGATTTTTTTCATCCTCAGACATATCTGCGCGATAGCTTTCATCGGCCGTAACACCTCTTTTTGACATTAAGTCTCTTTTTGATTTTTTAGGTAGTGCTTGTGACTGGTCCATATGCAATTCCTCTATTTTTGATTTATGATTTGACTACAGCAGATGATTTTTTGGCTTCATCCAATAGATAGCTGGCAAAATGAAAAAAGCCTCTCACTTTGCGTTTGAAATCTTTCCAATGCAAATTCTTAAAAGCAAATTTCAAAAGATACATAGGTCTAAAATAAAAACTCTTGAGTCCACGATCCACGGCTGCTTCGACCTCTTGCTTGGACAAACCTGGATAACTGATCACTCCAGTTTGCTCGCCCTTTGGATCTAGCCACTTGGTCCAATCCTCGGTATGGAGATAGCCTTTTTCTTTTGTATATTCAAAATACTCCGTCCCAGGAAAAGGCATCGCTGCAGTAAACTGTAGCGTATGCAAACCTAGCTTATTTGCAAAAGAGATAGTCTTGTTCATACTCTCTTTGGTTTCTCCAGGCAGACCCAACACGAAAGTCCCATGCACATCAAGGCCTGCTTCTTTGGTTCTGGCCATAAACACTTCAGCTTGCTCTACCGTAGCTTTCTTTTTGATGTTGTCCAACACAACTTGATCTCCAGATTCAAAGCCCACCAATAGTTCTCTACACCCCGCTTTTTTTAACATCTTCATCATTTCGAGATCCGCAGTGTCCACTCTCGCATTCACAGAAAAGTTTATTTTAAGACCTCTTCGTAAAATCTCTTCGCAGATGCCAATGGCTGTTCTTTTGTTCAAGGTAAAAGTATCATCTTCAAAAAAGAACTCCCCACCTTGCGCCACTTCTGGGCAAATGCTTTGAATCACCCACTCCATCTCATCTACAACGCGTTCGGGTTTTCTCAAACGCAGTTGCTGCCCATGCATCACCTGCGGCCACAGACAAAAGGTACATTTATGAGGACAGCCTCTTCCCGAAAAAATATCCACATACGGATACAACTTGGTTCCATCAAAATACTTCATAAGATCCAATTGAT
>JAGRAX010000141.1 GCA_020434365.1 Bdellovibrionales bacterium | reverse complement strand
GAAACCCAAACCAAAAAAGCTAATTTTGTGGTCATTGCGGGACAGGATATTGGTCGCAAATATGAGGTAGAAAAGAGCTCTCTGAGTGTGGGGAGAAACTCTGATTGCGATATTTTTGTAGATGACGATGACGTTTCTAGAACTCATGCTTTGATCAACATCAAAAGTGAAGGGGTCTACATCTCTGATTTGGGCTCTACCAATGGAACCTTGGTAAACGGTGAAAAAATCACAACCCATCTCCTTCAAGATGGGGACAGAATCCAGATTGGCAATCTATTGGTGTTAAAGTTCAACTATGTGGATGAGATCGAAGAGTCTTTTAATGAACAACTCTACAATGCTGCCAACAAGGACTATCTCACTCAGGTATACAACAAAAAATACTTCATTGACCGATTCAAGATGGAGTTCAGCTATTCCAAACGACATGAATCCAGACTGTCTCTTATAGTTCTGGATTTGGACCATTTCAAACAGATTAATGATAGCTATGGTCATTTGGCTGGGGATCAAATTTTAAGAAAATTTGCTCATGAAATTACGGCAATTAAAAGACATGAAGATCTCTTTGCCCGCTTCGGGGGAGAAGAATTTGTTCTTTTATTGAGAGATACCGATACCCCTGATGCTTTTTCTATCGCTGAAAAGATTCGAAGCCGAATCGAAAAAGTTCGCTTTCAAGTAGATCAAAAGAGCATTCAAGTCACCGTAAGCATCGGCCTAGCCACTTTTGAAAACCAAAACTTTGAAAACTTTGAACAACTGCTTCAAAATGCGGACCAACAGCTCTATCGCGCCAAACAGTCAGGCAGAAACAAAGTCTGTGCACTAGAAGCCCCGAATCTAAAAAAAGAAGTCTCATAGAATAAAGGCATGGTTTTTTGACTGCAAAGATTCTAGATGAATTCCTGTTTGAGCTAAGAGTTGAAAAGAAACTCAGCAACAATACCCTTGAAAACTACCATAGAGATCTAAGATGTTTTTTGGATCACCTTGCGCAAGAAAAAAAACAGGATCTCAATCAATTGTCCCGCGTCGATCTCGAAACTTATATTTCATTTTTAAGAAACAAGGGCCTTGCCTTTCGGTCTATTGCAAGACACAAAAGCACGCTTCAGTCCTTTTTTCTTTTTTGCCAGAGACGAGGCATATGTAAGGAAAACAAATCTTCTTTTCTACCTCGTGCCCGTATGCACGAAAAACTTCCGCAGTTTCTTCATCTCCAAGAAATCGAAGCTATGTTTGATCGACCAAACCTAGAAAAGCCCTTAGGTGTAAGAGACCGCTGTATCCTAGAGCTTTTATACGCAACGGGCATTCGTGTAAGTGAATTGACCTGTGCAAAAACCACAGACTTTGACCTCCAAGAAAGTTTCATACGGGTTACAGGCAAGGGAAACAAAACAAGGCTTGTACCATTCGGAGAAGAATCCCAGCACTGGATCGAACGCTATATAAAAGAATCTAGACCTACGCTTTTGAAAGAAAAAGTTACAAAATTTTTCTTTGTGAGTCAGCAATCCAAAGCCATGAGCCGACAAAGCATATGGAACCTCATCAAAAAATATAGCCGCATGGCCGGTCTTTCCATTTCCCCCTCTCCTCATACCTTGAGGCATTCCTTTGCGACACATATGCTCGAGGCAGGAGCAGATCTCAGATCACTTCAAGAGATGCTCGGACATGCTAGCATTGCCACTGTTGAAATCTATACGCATCTATCTCAAGATCATATCAAGACCGTTTTCGACACGTACCACCCCCGCGCCAAATAAAAATAAAGTCCTTGGGTAGAAGCTTCGACCTTCATT
This sequence comes from Bdellovibrionales bacterium, assembly GCA_020434365.1. Lineage (GTDB taxonomy): Bacteria > Bdellovibrionota_G > JALEGL01 > JALEGL01 > JAGRMV01 > JAGRAX01. Next base: position 1,060 of record JAGRAX010000141.1, on the reverse strand, counting down.
GACAAGCAAGCTACACTTAAGATAGCTATGCCCCATGCAACAAAAACTGAGTCTGCTCCTTTTGTGGATGGTCCCCTTTGTATTTTCACTCTCGGTGCATGAATTTGCTCATGCCTGGGTTGCCAATGCTCTGGGAGATCCCACTGCAAAATTTTTGGGACGTCTGAACCTCAACCCAATGTCTCACGCAGACTTATTTGGGACACTGATATTTCCTGTAGTTGGGTTCTTTTTTAATTTTCCCTTGATTGGCTGGGCAAAACCGGTTCCTGTCAACGAATCCAATTTAAAAAATAGATCCAGAGACGGAATGTGGGTCGCTGCCGCAGGTCCAATCTCTAACTTTATCTTAGCTTTGATCTTCACTTTTTGCGCTGCAATGCTTCACAAGATGTCGCCTTCACTGGCACAGAATCTTCAAAATAGTGACATCCGAAGCTGGGGGGGAATGGGTGCCTTATTTTTGATGTGCGTGTTTGGACTACAACTCAATGTTATTTTGGGATTTTTTAATTTTCTTCCCCTGCCTCCTCTTGATGGAGGGCGTGTACTTAAAGGCCTTTTTCCCCAAATCTCACCCCAACTGGCAATTGTAGAGCGTTATGGGTTTATGTTCTTGCTCATCCTTTTATACACAGGTCTACTGCGTTTTCTTTTGGCTCCAGCGTTTTCTCTGATAGCTTTTCTGAGCTCACTGATATAAAAGGGCTCGACATGAGAATTGTAAGTGGCATGCGTCCCACAGGCAGCCTTCATTTGGGCCACTATTTTGGGGCCTTAAAAAATTGGATCGACCTTCAAGAAAAATATGAGTGTTTTTATACGGTTGTTGACTGGCATGCCTTGACCTCAGAGTTCGAACATACAGAAAGTATCCCAGGTCATACGCGTGAAATGCTGGCAGACTGGCTCGCGGCGGGTCTTGACCCTGAAAAATCGACCATTTTTCTTCAGTCTGCGATCCACGAGCAAGCAGTGCTCTACTTGATTTTGGCGATGTATACTCCTATGGGATGGTTAGAGAGAAATCCAACCTTCAAGGAACAAAAACAACAAATCC
>JAGRAX010000140.1 GCA_020434365.1 Bdellovibrionales bacterium | reverse complement strand
TATGTTGATAGCCTCTTTGAACTTGTTTGGCTTTGCTCATGCAAGGGCCTCCGAAAATGCTTTAAGGTACTGATCTAGATCTTCGTCACTTTTTGTCTCCGTAACCGCAATCAAAATCTGATTGTTTCTGGACGAATCAAGCCTAGAAAGATCTAGTCCTGCAACGATCTTCTTTTCTTCCATGATTGATAAGAAGGCTTTGGCTTCTTTGGGAATGGTCAGCGCAAATTCATGAAAAAACTCTCCATCAAAGACTTTTTTCACGCCTTTGATCTGACACAATTTTTGCGCCAAACTGTGAGCACGTTCAAAGTTTTTCTTGGCCAAGGCCACCATACCGTTTCTTCCCATACAAGCCATATAGATCGCCGAGCGAAGAGCAATCAAGGAGTGGTTTGTACATATGTTGGATGTCGCTTTGTCTCTGCGAATATGTTGCTCTCGAGTAGAGAGCGTAAGTACAAAACCTTCTTTTCCATCTTGGTCTACGGTTCTACCTACAAGACGCCCTGGAAGCTGCCGTAAATATTTTTTTTTCGCACACAAGAGCCCCAAATGTGGCCCACCAAAGTGCTGCGGGTTTCCAAGGCTCTGGCCCTCTCCCACAACAATATCAACTCCGAATTCACCTGGAGCCTTAAGGAGCCCAAAGGCAAGGGGCTCGGTATTCACGACAATCGACAAAAGAGAAGCACATGCGTTTTTCGAAAGAACTTCTAAATTTTCTAACACGCCAAAAAAATTTGGCTGCGCGAGTACCACAGCCGCTGCATCCTCTGCAGTTACAGAACTAACATCCGTGGTTCCAGATTCATTCAAAGGTAAGATTCGAATTTCGATCCCAATATCTCTAGTATAAGATCGTGCAACCTCTACATACTCTGGATGTATCGCCTGAGAAAGATAGACAACATTTTTTTTCTGAATTCGACAAGCCATGAGCACAGCTTCTGCGAGAGAAGAAGCTCCATCGTACATTGAAGCATTAGAAAGTTCCATCCCATAAAGACTTGCGGTCATTGACTGAAATTCAAAAATTGCCTGGAGCGTACCTTGAGAGATTTCAGCTTGATATGGAGTATACGCAGTCGCAAATTCTCCTCTCGAAGACAGAGCATCTACTACGGTAGGAATCATATGAGAGTAACACCCCGCTCCTAGATAGGACTTCCAAGATGCGTTCGGGTCAAAGCGATTTTTTTGCGCCAGCGAGGAAAAAAAATCCTTCAACTGTTGTTCATTTTTTGCTTTGGGCAAATCAGGCTTGCCTTCAAACAAACAGTCCTGAGGAATTGAAGAAAACAAGTCAGAGGTTTGAGAAACGCCAATGGACTCCAACATTTCCTGACGATCCAATGGCGACAATGGAATATATCTCACTGGTGATTCCCCTCTCCTAACATAGAACTTATTCGTCTTGAGCTGCGATGTGGGCTTCGTAGTCTTGCGAACTAAGCAGCTCTTTGAGCTCTTCGGGTTTTGTCATTTCAATCTTGAGCATCCAAGCCTCACCATAGGGGTCTTCATTGACCAACTCCGGAGTATCCAAAAGAGTATCATTGATCTCTTTCACAACTCCCGACACAGGTGCATAGATATCTGAAACCGCTTTTACGGACTCTACACTCCCGAATGAATCCCCGAGAGAAACCTCTGTACCCACTTCTGGAAGCTCAACGTGGACCACATCTCCAAGCTTTTCCTGCGCGTATTCAGTAATTCCTACAAGCAGCATGTTTGGCTGCGATTCCTCACGAACCCATTCATGTTCTTTTGTATATTGTAAATCTTTTGGAAACTCCATGTCATCACTCCCTTATCTTGATGGGCCCTATGTAGCGTTATGCTTTTTTGCAATCAAGCTATTTATGAAGATTTTTTTGTCGAGGGCGAAACAAAAGGCCCCTTCACAAGCTTAGCCGGTATTCTTTTTCCTCGTAGATCTATTTGTACAATCGATCCCAGACGATATTCACTGGGAAGATATCCCAAAGCAATCCCAGACTTGATACTTGGAGAAAAAGTCCCGCTGCTTAGCTGTCCAATCTCTCGCGTATCTTCGTACACCTTATATCCGGACCTTGGAACTCCCTTTCCCATCAGTTGTAAGGCTCTTAGCTTTTTCTCTGGACCTTTTTCTTTAACCGCAAGGATCGCTTCTTTACCAATAAAAGTTCCTTTGTTCATTTTACAAATCCACTGGAGTCCAGCTTCAATGGGATTGGTATCCATCGACATATCTTGTCCATAGAGAAGGTATCCCATTTCCAATCGCAGCGTATCTCTCGCACCCAATCCCACTGCCTGTATTCCGTATTCCTGACCTTCAGACAGCAAAACATTCCACAGGGCTTGCGCGTGATCCCAAGGAATATAAAGCTCAAAACCGTCTTCTCCCGTATACCCTGTTCTCGAGACCATAACGGCATGACCTTCATGCTCAATCCAAGCAAATCCATAATATTCTATAGAGGAGAGGTTTTTATGCACGACTTTTGAAAGAAGCGGCTCAGCATTTTTACCCTGAAGTGCAATCAAAGCGTACCTATCACTCTGATCTTTGACTTGAGCTCCTTCAATACTATTTGTTACAAACCAATCCAAGACCCGATCTTTTGAAGCAGCATTGACTACAAAGAGATAATGGTCTTTTCCCAACTGATAGAGAGTACAATCATCGATGATTCCACCCTTTCGGTCTAAGAAACAAGAATACTGAACTCTTCCGGGTTCCAAAGTAGAGACATCATTGGTTGAAATGAGCTGACAAAACTCTAGGGCTTGAGGGCCCTGAACTTCAATCTCACCCATGTGGCTGACATCAAAAATTCCAACCTTTTCTCGAACCGCATTGTGCTCGGACATGATGCCCTTGTATTGTATGGGCATCTCCCATCCCGCAAAATCCACCATTTTGGCGCCTGCAGATATG